>NZ_JBNDHY010000997.1:0-200 GCF_056755315.1 Monashia sp. HAY1-2A | reverse complement strand
CCCCCCCCCCCCCCCCCCCCCCCCCCCCCCCCCCCCCCCCCCCCCCCCCCCCCCCCCAAAACAAAACACCCCCCCCCCAGATTACTACGCGTCTCGTGGGCTCGGAGATGTGTATAAGAGACAGGCCGTGTGGAACCACTACGTCCGCGACGAGCTCGGCTACGAGAGCGACCTGCACTACGAGCAGATCAGCCGGCTCG
>NZ_JBNDHY010000996.1:0-200 GCF_056755315.1 Monashia sp. HAY1-2A | reverse complement strand
GCTCCTCCCCGCTCAGGACGACGCGCGCCCGGTAGCGGCGGCCGAGGTCGATGGCGAGGCGACGCACGGTGCTCAGCCTGTCTCTTATACACATCTCCGAGCCCACGAGACGCGTAGTAATCTGGGGGGGGGGGGTGGGGTGGGGGGGGGGGGGGGGGGGGGGGGGGGGGGGGGGGGGGGGGGGGGGGGGGGGGGGGGGG
>NZ_JBNDHY010000995.1:0-200 GCF_056755315.1 Monashia sp. HAY1-2A | reverse complement strand
CGGTCGGCTCGCTCGCGCCGCGCTGGACCACCTCGACGGCGATCGGGAGGGCGGCGAAGGCCGCGCGGTCGTAGAGCTGTCTCTTATACACATCTCCGAGCCCACGAGACGCGTAGTAATCTGGGGGGGGGGGTTTTTTGTTTGGGGGGGGGGGGGGGGGGGGGGGGGGGGGGGGGGGGGGGGGGGGGGGGGGGGGGGGG
>NZ_JBNDHY010000994.1:0-200 GCF_056755315.1 Monashia sp. HAY1-2A | reverse complement strand
CCCCCCCCCCCCCCCCCCCCCCCCCCCCCCCCCCCCCCCCCCCCCCCCCCCCCCCCCCACCCCCACCCCCCCCCCCCCAGATTACTACGCGTCTCGTGGGCTCGGAGATGTGTATAAGAGACAGCTCCCGGACTGCGCGAACTTGGTGCTGACGACCTTGTTGAGGTTGTACTCCGGGTAGTCGCACGCGACCTTGGCCG
>NZ_JBNDHY010000993.1:0-200 GCF_056755315.1 Monashia sp. HAY1-2A | reverse complement strand
CCCCGAAGGCCGCCATCGACGTCGCGAGGTTCTCGAAACAGCTCGGGTGGGAGGCGCCCTGCAGGTCGGGGTAGAGGCTGTCTCTTATACACATCTCCGAGCCCACGAGACGCGTAGTAATCTGGGGGGGGGGGGGGGGGTTGGGGGGGGGGGGGGGGGGGGGGGGGGGGGGGGGGGGGGGGGGGGGGGGGGGGGGGGGG
>NZ_JBNDHY010000992.1:0-200 GCF_056755315.1 Monashia sp. HAY1-2A | reverse complement strand
CCGATCGTGCAGCGCGGGTGCGTCGAGGGGTCGGGCCCGAACCGGACACCGTGGGGGGCGACCGCCCGCTGCAGCACCTGTCTCTTATACACATCTCCGAGCCCACGAGACGCGTAGTAATCTGGGGGGGGGGGGGGGTGGTGGGGGGGGGGGGGGGGGGGGGGGGGGGGGGGGGGGGGGGGGGGGGGGGGGGGGGGGGG
>NZ_JBNDHY010000991.1:0-200 GCF_056755315.1 Monashia sp. HAY1-2A | reverse complement strand
CCCCCCCCCCCCCCCCCCCCCCCCCCCCCCCCCCCCCCCCCCCCCCCCCCCCCCCCCCAAAAAAACCCCCCCCCCCCCAGATTACTACGCGTCTCGTGGGCTCGGAGATGTGTATAAGAGACAGGTCCGGGAACGGGCCACGAGTGCGGTGTTCCGTCAGGAGTGCGCGCTGCACGGCCCACTCCTGGAGCAAGCGCGGC
>NZ_JBNDHY010000990.1:0-200 GCF_056755315.1 Monashia sp. HAY1-2A | reverse complement strand
CCCCCCCCCCCCCCCCCCCCCCCCCCCCCCCCCCCCCCCCCCCCCCCCCCCCCCCCCCAAACAAAACCCCCCCCCCCAGATTACTACGCGTCTCGTGGGCTCGGAGATGTGTATAAGAGACAGGATCTGGCAACACACACAGGTCCTCTCCGAGCTCAGCGAGTTATACCCGATCCTGGAGGCTGGCTCAGACCACGTGT
>NZ_JBNDHY010000989.1:0-200 GCF_056755315.1 Monashia sp. HAY1-2A | reverse complement strand
CCCCCCCCCCCCCCCCCCCCCCCCCCCCCCCCCCCCCCCCCCCCCCCCCCCCCCCCCCAAAAAAACCCCCCCCCCCCAGATTACTACGCGTCTCGTGGGCTCGGAGATGTGTATAAGAGACAGGTCCTACACCGCGAGCAAGCACGCCCTCGTCGGCCTGACCAAGGCCCTCGCCAACGAGTGGGCCGACCGCGGGGTGA
>NZ_JBNDHY010000988.1:0-200 GCF_056755315.1 Monashia sp. HAY1-2A | reverse complement strand
CCCCCCCCCCCCCCCCCCCCCCCCCCCCCCCCCCCCCCCCCCCCCCCCCCCCCCCCCACCCCCCCCCCCCCCCCCCCAGATTACTACGCGTCTCGTGGGCTCGGAGATGTGTATAAGAGACAGGGTGTCAGGTTGCCGTCGCACGTGAGCCCGTCCACGACGCCTCGGGGCAGGCGCGGCGT
This sequence comes from Monashia sp. HAY1-2A, assembly GCF_056755315.1. Taxonomy (NCBI): domain Bacteria; kingdom Bacillati; phylum Actinomycetota; class Actinomycetes; order Micrococcales; family Intrasporangiaceae; genus Intrasporangium; species Monashia sp. HAY1-2A. The sequence goes on along the minus strand of NZ_JBNDHY010000988.1, from coordinate 18 downwards.
GCCGGTGAGCCAACCCCC
>NZ_JBNDHY010000987.1:0-200 GCF_056755315.1 Monashia sp. HAY1-2A | reverse complement strand
CCCCCCCCCCCCCCCCCCCCCCCCCCCCCCCCCCCCCCCCCCCCCCCCCCCCCCCCCCCACCCCACCCCCCCCCCCCCAGATTACTACGCGTCTCGTGGGCTCGGAGATGTGTATAAGAGACAGGTGCGGGTGTCGTCGGTCACGGCCCGCACCCTACCCGGGCCGCGCCGGTGCCCCGCTCACTATGGTGCTGGAATGC
>NZ_JBNDHY010000986.1:0-200 GCF_056755315.1 Monashia sp. HAY1-2A | reverse complement strand
CCCCCCCCCCCCCCCCCCCCCCCCCCCCCCCCCCCCCCCCCCCCCCCCCCCCCCCCCCCCCCCACCCCCCCCCCCCCAGATTACTACGCGTCTCGTGGGCTCGGAGATGTGTATAAGAGACAGGTCCTGCACCTCGCGGCTCGAGTGCCGCTGCAGGATCGAGCGCAGGCGGACCTCGTCGCCCTGCGCCTCGTGGGAGC
>NZ_JBNDHY010000985.1:0-200 GCF_056755315.1 Monashia sp. HAY1-2A | reverse complement strand
ATCCAGTGGGGCAACACCAGTGACGGGACGGCGCTCCAGATCTGGGACTGCAACGGCAGCCCCGCGCAGGCCTGGACCTGTCTCTTATACACATCTCCGAGCCCACGAGACGCGTAGTAATCTGGGGGGGGGGGGGGTGGGGGGGGGGGGGGGGGGGGGGGGGGGGGGGGGGGGGGGGGGGGGGGGGGGGGGGGGGGGGG
>NZ_JBNDHY010000984.1:0-200 GCF_056755315.1 Monashia sp. HAY1-2A | reverse complement strand
CCACCACCGCGGGAGCCGCGGTGAGGTAGCGGTCGTAGCCCTCGTCCTCGAGGCGGTCCGCCAGCTCGGGGCCACCCCTGTCTCTTATACACATCTCCGAGCCCACGAGACGCGTAGTAATCTGGGGGGGGGGGTTTTTTTTTGGGGAGGGGGGGGGGGGGGGGGGGGGGGGGGGGGGGGGGGGGGGGGGGGGGGGGGGG
>NZ_JBNDHY010000983.1:0-200 GCF_056755315.1 Monashia sp. HAY1-2A | reverse complement strand
CCCCCCCCCCCCCCCCCCCCCCCCCCCCCCCCCCCCCCCCCCCCCCCCCCCCCCCCCAAACAAAAACCCCCCCCCCCAGATTACTACGCGTCTCGTGGGCTCGGAGATGTGTATAAGAGACAGGGGTGGTACTGAGCGTCCAACCAGTCGCGGGCTCGGACCACGCTGCCGTCGGGTCGTGGGTGGGGTCCTGCTTCTCG
>NZ_JBNDHY010000982.1:0-201 GCF_056755315.1 Monashia sp. HAY1-2A | reverse complement strand
CCCCCCCCCCCCCCCCCCCCCCCCCCCCCCCCCCCCCCCCCCCCCCCCCCCCCCCCCAAACAAAAACCCCCCCCCCCCAGATTACTACGCGTCTCGTGGGCTCGGAGATGTGTATAAGAGACAGATCTAATCCTGTTCGCTCCCCATGCTTTCGCTTCTCAGCGTCAGTAGTGGCCCAGAGACCTGCCTTCGCCATCGGTG
>NZ_JBNDHY010000981.1:0-201 GCF_056755315.1 Monashia sp. HAY1-2A | reverse complement strand
CCCCCCCCCCCCCCCCCCCCCCCCCCCCCCCCCCCCCCCCCCCCCCCCCCCCCCCCCCAACCCCACCCCCCCCCCCCCAGATTACTACGCGTCTCGTGGGCTCGGAGATGTGTATAAGAGACAGGCCCTACCTGCTCGCCACCCTCCTCGCGCGCGCCCTCGGCGACGGGCTCGTCGACCGGCACGGTGCCGTGTGGCTGC
>NZ_JBNDHY010000980.1:0-201 GCF_056755315.1 Monashia sp. HAY1-2A | reverse complement strand
TGACTGTGAAGGACGACAGGTAATCGCAGTAGTCGGCGACCTGGAGGGCCGGGTGGGTCACCGCTCGGTGCCCGTACCTGTCTCTTATACACATCTCCGAGCCCACGAGACGCGTAGTAATCTGGGGGGGGGGGGGTTTGGTTGGGGGGGGGGGGGGGGGGGGGGGGGGGGGGGGGGGGGGGGGGGGGGGGGGGGGGGGGG
>NZ_JBNDHY010000979.1:0-201 GCF_056755315.1 Monashia sp. HAY1-2A | reverse complement strand
CCCCCCCCCCCCCCCCCCCCCCCCCCCCCCCCCCCCCCCCCCCCCCCCCCCCCCCCCAAAAAAAACACCCCCCCCCCCAGATTACTACGCGTCTCGTGGGCTCGGAGATGTGTATAAGAGACAGGTCCAGGACCGCGAGCTGTCCGACCGCGTGCTGGCCGCCGCCCACACCAACGCACTGAAGCTGCTGGCGCCCGCCGG
>NZ_JBNDHY010000978.1:0-201 GCF_056755315.1 Monashia sp. HAY1-2A | reverse complement strand
CCCCCCCCCCCCCCCCCCCCCCCCCCCCCCCCCCCCCCCCCCCCCCCCCCCCCCCCCCAACCCCCCCCCCCCCCCCCCAGATTACTACGCGTCTCGTGGGCTCGGAGATGTGTATAAGAGACAGGGCCAAGATCGTGCACATCAACGCCGACGGCGACCTGCCCGGCTACGCGACGCACGTCGTGCGCGGCCTCTACGACG
>NZ_JBNDHY010000977.1:0-201 GCF_056755315.1 Monashia sp. HAY1-2A | reverse complement strand
CCCCCCCCCCCCCCCCCCCCCCCCCCCCCCCCCCCCCCCCCCCCCCCCCCCCCCCCCCAAACAAACCCCCCCCCCCCCAGATTACTACGCGTCTCGTGGGCTCGGAGATGTGTATAAGAGACAGGTCTAGCAGACGCGTCCCACACATCGCACCGGGCGGGGCGTGCCGCGGGCCACACCGGGACAAAGGGTGTGTAATGG
>NZ_JBNDHY010000976.1:0-201 GCF_056755315.1 Monashia sp. HAY1-2A | reverse complement strand
CCCCCCCCCCCCCCCCCCCCCCCCCCCCCCCCCCCCCCCCCCCCCCCCCCCCCCCCCCAACAAAAACCCCCCCCCCCCAGATTACTACGCGTCTCGTGGGCTCGGAGATGTGTATAAGAGACAGGTGTACGGCCGCGCCGTCCAGCTCTCGAGGGCGTGGCAGAGGATGTCCATGCCGGCGCTCGCCGTGACGCCGGCCGG
>NZ_JBNDHY010000975.1:0-201 GCF_056755315.1 Monashia sp. HAY1-2A | reverse complement strand
CCCCCCCCCCCCCCCCCCCCCCCCCCCCCCCCCCCCCCCCCCCCCCCCCCCCCCCCCCAACCAAAACCCCCCCCCCCCAGATTACTACGCGTCTCGTGGGCTCGGAGATGTGTATAAGAGACAGGCGTACGCCCAGGGCTTCGCGCGCGTCGCGGCCTGCACCCTCCCGATCACCGTCGCCGACCCGGCCCGCAACGCCGA
>NZ_JBNDHY010000974.1:0-201 GCF_056755315.1 Monashia sp. HAY1-2A | reverse complement strand
CCCCCCCCCCCCCCCCCCCCCCCCCCCCCCCCCCCCCCCCCCCCCCCCCCCCCCCCCAAAAAAAAACACCCCCCCCCCAGATTACTACGCGTCTCGTGGGCTCGGAGATGTGTATAAGAGACAGGTCGAGCACCGCGTGCCCCGCGCTCGTGTCCCAGTCGTAGATCTTCAGCTTCCACGGCACGTCCGTGGGCGCGCCGT
>NZ_JBNDHY010000973.1:0-201 GCF_056755315.1 Monashia sp. HAY1-2A | reverse complement strand
CCCCCCCCCCCCCCCCCCCCCCCCCCCCCCCCCCCCCCCCCCCCCCCCCCCCCCCCCAAAACAAAACCCCCCCCCCCCAGATTACTACGCGTCTCGTGGGCTCGGAGATGTGTATAAGAGACAGCCCTACATCTACCAGGGTGAGGAACTGGGCATGACCAACATGCCGGTGATGTCCATAGACTCGTTCCGAGACGTCGA
>NZ_JBNDHY010000972.1:0-207 GCF_056755315.1 Monashia sp. HAY1-2A | reverse complement strand
AGGTCTTGTCCGCGGCGGGCGCGGGCCCCGGCTCGTGGTCAGCGCTCACGCGCCGAGCGTACGGCGCGGGACCTGTCTCTTATACACATCTCCGAGCCCACGAGACGCGTAGTAATCTGGGGGGGGGGGTTTTTTTTTTGGAAGGGGGGGGGGGGGGGGGGGGGGGGGGGGGGGGGGGGGGGGGGGGGGGGGGGGGGGGGGGGGGGG
>NZ_JBNDHY010000971.1:0-207 GCF_056755315.1 Monashia sp. HAY1-2A | reverse complement strand
CCCCCCCCCCCCCCCCCCCCCCCCCCCCCCCCCCCCCCCCCCCCCCCCCCCCCCCCCCCCCCCCAAAAAAAAAACCCACCCCCCCAGATTACTACGCGTCTCGTGGGCTCGGAGATGTGTATAAGAGACAGGCCCTGAGGCGGGTCAACGCGCCTTCTCATCGGCCGAGCAAGCGTCGCGACAGTCCTGGCCGCGGACGAACCTCCC
>NZ_JBNDHY010000970.1:0-207 GCF_056755315.1 Monashia sp. HAY1-2A | reverse complement strand
CCCCCCCCCCCCCCCCCCCCCCCCCCCCCCCCCCCCCCCCCCCCCCCCCCCCCCCCCCCCCCCCCAAAAAAAAACCCACCCCCCCAGATTACTACGCGTCTCGTGGGCTCGGAGATGTGTATAAGAGACAGGTGCTCGGACTGTTCACGGCTGCCTGCGGAGGGCCGACCGGGAACACGACGACCACGGCCGCCGAACCTCTCGTGG
>NZ_JBNDHY010000969.1:0-208 GCF_056755315.1 Monashia sp. HAY1-2A | reverse complement strand
CCCCCCCCCCCCCCCCCCCCCCCCCCCCCCCCCCCCCCCCCCCCCCCCCCCCCCCCCCCCCCCCCAAAAAAAAAACCACCCCCCCAGATTACTACGCGTCTCGTGGGCTCGGAGATGTGTATAAGAGACAGCTTCTCGCGTGGCTACCTCCTCGACGTCGGCGAGCCGGCCGGCTACCTGAGCTCGGACTACGGCTGCAAGGGCAGCT
>NZ_JBNDHY010000968.1:0-209 GCF_056755315.1 Monashia sp. HAY1-2A | reverse complement strand
CCCCCCCCCCCCCCCCCCCCCCCCCCCCCCCCCCCCCCCCCCCCCCCCCCCCCCCCCCCCCCCCCCAAAAAAAAAACACCCCCCCCCAGATTACTACGCGTCTCGTGGGCTCGGAGATGTGTATAAGAGACAGGTGTTGAGACCCGCCTTGGCCAGGGCCTTGAGGTGGGCCCGACCGTCACCGTTCTCGGCGAAGGCCAGGTAGCTGC
>NZ_JBNDHY010000967.1:0-210 GCF_056755315.1 Monashia sp. HAY1-2A | reverse complement strand
CCCCCCCCCCCCCCCCCCCCCCCCCCCCCCCCCCCCCCCCCCCCCCCCCCCCCCCCCCCCCCCCTTCCAAAAAAAAACCCCCCCCCCCAGATTACTACGCGTCTCGTGGGCTCGGAGATGTGTATAAGAGACAGCGCCGGCACCGCGCGGCGTGCCGAAGATCGAGGTCACCTTCGACATCGACGCCAACGGCATCGTCAACGTCAGTGC
>NZ_JBNDHY010000966.1:0-210 GCF_056755315.1 Monashia sp. HAY1-2A | reverse complement strand
GCGTAGAGCTGAAGGACTCCGCGCGTTCCGTGCGTCCAGCCCCTGACTCGTGCGGGTGAACCAGCGCACCGGACACCTGTCTCTTATACACATCTCCGAGCCCACGAGACGCGTAGTAATCTGGGGGGGGGGTTTTTGTTTTTGGGGGGGGGGGGGGGGGGGGGGGGGGGGGGGGGGGGGGGGGGGGGGGGGGGGGGGGGGGGGGGGGGG
>NZ_JBNDHY010000965.1:0-210 GCF_056755315.1 Monashia sp. HAY1-2A | reverse complement strand
CCCCCCCCCCCCCCCCCCCCCCCCCCCCCCCCCCCCCCCCCCCCCCCCCCCCCCCCCCCCCCCCCCCCAAACAAAACACCCCCCCCCCAGATTACTACGCGTCTCGTGGGCTCGGAGATGTGTATAAGAGACAGGGCCTGCACCGCGACCTGCGCGGCGAGCGCCTCACGGCCACCCGCTTCATCCAGGGCCACGCCGTCGACCGCTGGG
>NZ_JBNDHY010000964.1:0-210 GCF_056755315.1 Monashia sp. HAY1-2A | reverse complement strand
CCCCCCCCCCCCCCCCCCCCCCCCCCCCCCCCCCCCCCCCCCCCCCCCCCCCCCCCCCCCCCCCCCAAAAAAAAAAAACCCCCCCCCAGATTACTACGCGTCTCGTGGGCTCGGAGATGTGTATAAGAGACAGCCCCCGGGCCGCACGACGTGCACGTGCTCCTCGGCGCGTACGTGCTCGGTGGCCTGTCCGACGACGACCACCGCACC
>NZ_JBNDHY010000963.1:0-210 GCF_056755315.1 Monashia sp. HAY1-2A | reverse complement strand
CCCCCCCCCCCCCCCCCCCCCCCCCCCCCCCCCCCCCCCCCCCCCCCCCCCCCCCCCCCCCCCCCCCCAAAAAAACACCCCCCCCCCCAGATTACTACGCGTCTCGTGGGCTCGGAGATGTGTATAAGAGACAGCTTCTGAACGGAGCGCGCGAAACGTGGTCGGAGCGCGGGAAATGTCGCGCGCCCGAACCTGGATTCGCGCGCTTCT
>NZ_JBNDHY010000962.1:0-211 GCF_056755315.1 Monashia sp. HAY1-2A | reverse complement strand
CCCCCCCCCCCCCCCCCCCCCCCCCCCCCCCCCCCCCCCCCCCCCCCCCCCCCCCCCCCCCCCCCCCCAAAAAAACAACCCCCCCCCCCAGATTACTACGCGTCTCGTGGGCTCGGAGATGTGTATAAGAGACAGATCCAGGACCGCGCGTTCGACGCCGACGGCTCGCTCTTCTACCCGGACAGCCGGGAGTTCTTCGACGGTGCCACGG
>NZ_JBNDHY010000961.1:0-211 GCF_056755315.1 Monashia sp. HAY1-2A | reverse complement strand
GCCCCAGCGGCACCACCTCGGTCAGGGCCGTGGTGCTCGATGTCGTGATCGTTGTCGTGCTCCGGTGGGTGCTATGGCTGTCTCTTATACACATCTCCGAGCCCACGAGACGCGTAGTAATCTGGGGGGGGGGTTTTTTTTTTTGGGGAGGGGGGGGGGGGGGGGGGGGGGGGGGGGGGGGGGGGGGGGGGGGGGGGGGGGGGGGGGGGGG
>NZ_JBNDHY010000960.1:0-211 GCF_056755315.1 Monashia sp. HAY1-2A | reverse complement strand
CCCCCCCCCCCCCCCCCCCCCCCCCCCCCCCCCCCCCCCCCCCCCCCCCCCCCCCCCCCCCCCCCCTCCAAACAAAACCCCCCCCCCCCAGATTACTACGCGTCTCGTGGGCTCGGAGATGTGTATAAGAGACAGGTGCAGGGCCACGACGGTCTTGCCCGTGCCGGGGCCGCCGTCCACGACGAGGGCTCCGCGGGAGCCGGCCCGGATG
>NZ_JBNDHY010000959.1:0-211 GCF_056755315.1 Monashia sp. HAY1-2A | reverse complement strand
CCCCCCCCCCCCCCCCCCCCCCCCCCCCCCCCCCCCCCCCCCCCCCCCCCCCCCCCCCCCCCCCCCCCAAAAAAAAAGCCCCCCCCCCAGATTACTACGCGTCTCGTGGGCTCGGAGATGTGTATAAGAGACAGGATCTGCACCGAGTGGCCGGCTTTTCGGGCTCGTGCCGCGGCCTCCTCGAGCAGCAACTTGCGCGTCTCGATGAGCT
>NZ_JBNDHY010000958.1:0-211 GCF_056755315.1 Monashia sp. HAY1-2A | reverse complement strand
CACCCGACGCAGCGTCAGGGCCGCGAAGGAGTCGATGACGTCGAGGGCGGCCACGTCGATGACGACGCCCCTCGACCTGTCTCTTATACACATCTCCGAGCCCACGAGACGCGTAGTAATCTGGGGGGGGGGGGTTTTTTTTGGGGGAGGGGGGGGGGGGGGGGGGGGGGGGGGGGGGGGGGGGGGGGGGGGGGGGGGGGGGGGGGGGGGG
>NZ_JBNDHY010000957.1:0-211 GCF_056755315.1 Monashia sp. HAY1-2A | reverse complement strand
CCGATCTCTTCGTGAAAGACCGTGGGTACCGCCACGACGCAGTAGTCCACCCCAGCGCTCACGATGTCCTGCACACCTGTCTCTTATACACATCTCCGAGCCCACGAGACGCGTAGTAATCTGGGGGGGGGGGTTTTTGTTTTGGAGGGGGGGGGGGGGGGGGGGGGGGGGGGGGGGGGGGGGGGGGGGGGGGGGGGGGGGGGGGGGGGGG
>NZ_JBNDHY010000956.1:0-211 GCF_056755315.1 Monashia sp. HAY1-2A | reverse complement strand
GCGGCCCCGAGTACCGCCCCATGAACAGGTCGTAGGCGTCCGCCGGAACCTCGAAGGTCACGCCCCGACGCTACGCCTGTCTCTTATACACATCTCCGAGCCCACGAGACGCGTAGTAATCTGGGGGGGGGGGGTTTTGTTTGGGAGGGGGGGGGGGGGGGGGGGGGGGGGGGGGGGGGGGGGGGGGGGGGGGGGGGGGGGGGGGGGGGGG
>NZ_JBNDHY010000955.1:0-211 GCF_056755315.1 Monashia sp. HAY1-2A | reverse complement strand
ACCACCGCGTCGCGCACGAGGTCGTCGAGGACGCCTTCCTCGAGTGGTCGCAGCGTGACCGCGAGTCCTTCGAGGACCTGTCTCTTATACACATCTCCGAGCCCACGAGACGCGTAGTAATCTGGGGGGGGGGTTTTTTGTTTTGGGGGGGGGGGGGGGGGGGGGGGGGGGGGGGGGGGGGGGGGGGGGGGGGGGGGGGGGGGGGGGGGGG
>NZ_JBNDHY010000954.1:0-211 GCF_056755315.1 Monashia sp. HAY1-2A | reverse complement strand
CTCGTTACGCGCAGCAGGACGGAAAGACCCCGGGACCTTTACTACAGCTTGGTATTGGTGTTCGGTACGGCTTGTGTCTGTCTCTTATACACATCTCCGAGCCCACGAGACGCGTAGTAATCTGGGGGGGGGGGTTTTGTTTTGGAGGGGGGGGGGGGGGGGGGGGGGGGGGGGGGGGGGGGGGGGGGGGGGGGGGGGGGGGGGGGGGGGG
>NZ_JBNDHY010000953.1:0-211 GCF_056755315.1 Monashia sp. HAY1-2A | reverse complement strand
CCCCCCCCCCCCCCCCCCCCCCCCCCCCCCCCCCCCCCCCCCCCCCCCCCCCCCCCCCCCCCCCCCTCCAAACAAAAACCCCCCCCCCCAGATTACTACGCGTCTCGTGGGCTCGGAGATGTGTATAAGAGACAGGTCCTGGACTCGGCGGTGTCGCCCAACCAGACCGACGCCGAGGAGATGACCTACGACATCCAGGGCTTCGAGGCCT
>NZ_JBNDHY010000952.1:0-211 GCF_056755315.1 Monashia sp. HAY1-2A | reverse complement strand
CCCCCCCCCCCCCCCCCCCCCCCCCCCCCCCCCCCCCCCCCCCCCCCCCCCCCCCCCCCCCCCCCCCCCAAAAAACAACCCCCCCCCCCAGATTACTACGCGTCTCGTGGGCTCGGAGATGTGTATAAGAGACAGCGTCAGGACCGCGACGCCGGCCCGGCCCTTGGCCGCCCCCTCGGTGTGCGCGACCGACCAGTGCGCCCAGCCCAGC
>NZ_JBNDHY010000951.1:0-211 GCF_056755315.1 Monashia sp. HAY1-2A | reverse complement strand
CCCCCCCCCCCCCCCCCCCCCCCCCCCCCCCCCCCCCCCCCCCCCCCCCCCCCCCCCCCCCCCCCCCCCCCAACCACCCCCCCCCCCCCCAGATTACTACGCGTCTCGTGGGCTCGGAGATGTGTATAAGAGACAGGTGCAGGACGCCGCCCGTGGGCGCGGCGTAGCGGCGACCGAGCCGTGGACGTGGCCGGCCCGGCGGTGCACCGCA
>NZ_JBNDHY010000950.1:0-211 GCF_056755315.1 Monashia sp. HAY1-2A | reverse complement strand
CGGCATGGTCGAGCGCCGCCTGCACGACGGCGAGGGCCCGGACGGTGGAGGCGACGTCGTGGACCCGGACGCACCACCTGTCTCTTATACACATCTCCGAGCCCACGAGACGCGTAGTAATCTGGGGGGGGGGTGTTTGTTTTGGGGGGGGGGGGGGGGGGGGGGGGGGGGGGGGGGGGGGGGGGGGGGGGGGGGGGGGGGGGGGGGGGGG
>NZ_JBNDHY010000949.1:0-211 GCF_056755315.1 Monashia sp. HAY1-2A | reverse complement strand
GTACGTCAGCTATCTGGGCGGCGCCGTCAGGGGCGATCTCGGCCGGTCCCTGTACTTCCGGTCGCCTGTCTCCGCACCTGTCTCTTATACACATCTCCGAGCCCACGAGACGCGTAGTAATCTGGGGGGGGGGTTTTTTTTTTTGGAGGGGGGGGGGGGGGGGGGGGGGGGGGGGGGGGGGGGGGGGGGGGGGGGGGGGGGGGGGGGGGGG
>NZ_JBNDHY010000948.1:0-211 GCF_056755315.1 Monashia sp. HAY1-2A | reverse complement strand
CCCCCCCCCCCCCCCCCCCCCCCCCCCCCCCCCCCCCCCCCCCCCCCCCCCCCCCCCCCCCCCCCCCCAAAAACAAACCCCCCCCCCCCAGATTACTACGCGTCTCGTGGGCTCGGAGATGTGTATAAGAGACAGCCCCCGACCCGCCCTCGGCCACATGACGCGTCACGGCGCAGCGGACGCCGAGCTCGTCGCAGAACCGGCGCACGAC
>NZ_JBNDHY010000947.1:0-211 GCF_056755315.1 Monashia sp. HAY1-2A | reverse complement strand
CCCCCCCCCCCCCCCCCCCCCCCCCCCCCCCCCCCCCCCCCCCCCCCCCCCCCCCCCCCCCCCCCCCCCAAAAAACACCCCCCCCCCCCAGATTACTACGCGTCTCGTGGGCTCGGAGATGTGTATAAGAGACAGGTTTAGCCTCATCCGCTTTCGCTCGCCACTACTCACGGAATCACTGTTGTTTTCTCTTCCTGTGGGTACTGAGATG
>NZ_JBNDHY010000946.1:0-211 GCF_056755315.1 Monashia sp. HAY1-2A | reverse complement strand
CCCCCCCCCCCCCCCCCCCCCCCCCCCCCCCCCCCCCCCCCCCCCCCCCCCCCCCCCCCCCCCCCCCCCAAAACACACCCCCCCCCCCCAGATTACTACGCGTCTCGTGGGCTCGGAGATGTGTATAAGAGACAGGTACACCATGACGGTCTCCGCCAGGCGGGCGCCCGCGGAGGACGCACGCACACGAGGAAACTCGCCCGCTGGCTCG
>NZ_JBNDHY010000945.1:0-211 GCF_056755315.1 Monashia sp. HAY1-2A | reverse complement strand
CCCCCCCCCCCCCCCCCCCCCCCCCCCCCCCCCCCCCCCCCCCCCCCCCCCCCCCCCCCCCCCTCCCCAAAACAAAACCCCCCCCCCCAGATTACTACGCGTCTCGTGGGCTCGGAGATGTGTATAAGAGACAGGTTCCACCACTGTCTCAGTGGCGTCACCATTCTGAAGTGCTCATTTGCGATTGATCAGGGACAGCACGCTCGAGAAG
>NZ_JBNDHY010000944.1:0-211 GCF_056755315.1 Monashia sp. HAY1-2A | reverse complement strand
CCTGCCGCACGATGCACGAGGGCTCGGCGCACGCGACGTCCGGACCCCCGACGACGGTGGCCCGGCCGTGCTGGAGCTGTCTCTTATACACATCTCCGAGCCCACGAGACGCGTAGTAATCTGGGGGGGGGGGGTTTGTGTTGGGGGGGGGGGGGGGGGGGGGGGGGGGGGGGGGGGGGGGGGGGGGGGGGGGGGGGGGGGGGGGGGGGGG
>NZ_JBNDHY010000943.1:0-211 GCF_056755315.1 Monashia sp. HAY1-2A | reverse complement strand
CCCCCCCCCCCCCCCCCCCCCCCCCCCCCCCCCCCCCCCCCCCCCCCCCCCCCCCCCCCCCCCCCTCCCAAAAAAAACCCCCCCCCCCCAGATTACTACGCGTCTCGTGGGCTCGGAGATGTGTATAAGAGACAGGTGCTGCCGGGGACGTACTGGTAGAAGGAGTGGTAGAGGCCGTCACGGACCGTGATGCCGTGGGGGTCGTTGATCC
>NZ_JBNDHY010000942.1:0-211 GCF_056755315.1 Monashia sp. HAY1-2A | reverse complement strand
CCCCCCCCCCCCCCCCCCCCCCCCCCCCCCCCCCCCCCCCCCCCCCCCCCCCCCCCCCCCCCCCCCCCCCAACAAAACCCCCCCCCCCCAGATTACTACGCGTCTCGTGGGCTCGGAGATGTGTATAAGAGACAGATCCCGGAGAGCGCGAGCAGGAGCAGGGCCAGCCCGTCGCGTCCGGCGAGGATCGCCCAGAGGAAGACCGGGACCC
>NZ_JBNDHY010000941.1:0-211 GCF_056755315.1 Monashia sp. HAY1-2A | reverse complement strand
CCCCCCCCCCCCCCCCCCCCCCCCCCCCCCCCCCCCCCCCCCCCCCCCCCCCCCCCCCCCCCCCCCCCCAACCCAAACCCCCCCCCCCCAGATTACTACGCGTCTCGTGGGCTCGGAGATGTGTATAAGAGACAGGTCAGGGCGTCAGCGTCGCGAGGGCGTCGGCGACCGTCAGCGCGGTGTCCGACCACGGCCTCAGGGCGGTGCGGCG
>NZ_JBNDHY010000940.1:0-211 GCF_056755315.1 Monashia sp. HAY1-2A | reverse complement strand
CCCCCCCCCCCCCCCCCCCCCCCCCCCCCCCCCCCCCCCCCCCCCCCCCCCCCCCCCCCCCCCCTCCCCAAACAAAAACCCCCCCCCCCAGATTACTACGCGTCTCGTGGGCTCGGAGATGTGTATAAGAGACAGGTCCTTGATCTGGGTGATGACGTCCGTCTTGGCGTCGGAGTAGGCGTTCATGTCGGGCCAGTCCTGGGCGGCGAGG
>NZ_JBNDHY010000939.1:0-211 GCF_056755315.1 Monashia sp. HAY1-2A | reverse complement strand
CCCCCCCCCCCCCCCCCCCCCCCCCCCCCCCCCCCCCCCCCCCCCCCCCCCCCCCCCCCCCCCCCTCCAAAAAAAAACCCCCCCCCCCAGATTACTACGCGTCTCGTGGGCTCGGAGATGTGTATAAGAGACAGGTCACGAACCGGGCGCATCGCTCGACGCGCCACGGGGGCCTGCCCGGTCTAGGGTGACCCCGACCGTGCGCACGAGC
>NZ_JBNDHY010000938.1:0-211 GCF_056755315.1 Monashia sp. HAY1-2A | reverse complement strand
GCACGGTCCGGTGTGCCGTCCGGTGTGCCGGTCGGCTTGCTGGTCGGCTTGCTGGTCGTCTTGCTGTTGGTCACACCTGTCTCTTATACACATCTCCGAGCCCACGAGACGCGTAGTAATCTGGGGGGGGGGGTTTTGGTTTGGGGGGGGGGGGGGGGGGGGGGGGGGGGGGGGGGGGGGGGGGGGGGGGGGGGGGGGGGGGGGGGGGGGG
>NZ_JBNDHY010000937.1:0-212 GCF_056755315.1 Monashia sp. HAY1-2A | reverse complement strand
CCCCCCCCCCCCCCCCCCCCCCCCCCCCCCCCCCCCCCCCCCCCCCCCCCCCCCCCCCCCCCCCCCCCCCAAACAACCCCCCCCCCCCCCAGATTACTACGCGTCTCGTGGGCTCGGAGATGTGTATAAGAGACAGGTGTCGCACAGCTTGCTGTTGCCGCTGTGCGTCGGCCCGGTGAGGATCGAGCAGACGAGCAGCAGCGGGTCGTCCA
>NZ_JBNDHY010000936.1:0-212 GCF_056755315.1 Monashia sp. HAY1-2A | reverse complement strand
CCCCCCCCCCCCCCCCCCCCCCCCCCCCCCCCCCCCCCCCCCCCCCCCCCCCCCCCCCCCCCCCCCCCCAAAACACAACCCCCCCCCCCAGATTACTACGCGTCTCGTGGGCTCGGAGATGTGTATAAGAGACAGCTCCAACACCATCTGGAGCCGCGAGTACCACCGGGAGGTCTTCGCCCGCGACGGCGTGCTCGACCTGCTCGACGCAG
>NZ_JBNDHY010000935.1:0-212 GCF_056755315.1 Monashia sp. HAY1-2A | reverse complement strand
CCCCCCCCCCCCCCCCCCCCCCCCCCCCCCCCCCCCCCCCCCCCCCCCCCCCCCCCCCCCCCCCCCCCAAAACCAAAACCCCCCCCCCCAGATTACTACGCGTCTCGTGGGCTCGGAGATGTGTATAAGAGACAGCCACGAAGAGGGCGGCGGGACGGGCGTGCAGGCCCACGGACGAGGCGATGGTGACGGTACGACTGGCCATGAACGGC
>NZ_JBNDHY010000934.1:0-212 GCF_056755315.1 Monashia sp. HAY1-2A | reverse complement strand
CAGACCTCGGCTCGACGACTCCATCCACAGCCCGGGACTCCGGTGCTTCGTCCGCAACTAGGCAGTCAGTCCCACACCTGTCTCTTATACACATCTCCGAGCCCACGAGACGCGTAGTAATCTGGGGGGGGGGGTTTTTGGTTGGGGGGGGGGGGGGGGGGGGGGGGGGGGGGGGGGGGGGGGGGGGGGGGGGGGGGGGGGGGGGGGGGGGG
>NZ_JBNDHY010000933.1:0-212 GCF_056755315.1 Monashia sp. HAY1-2A | reverse complement strand
CCCCCCCCCCCCCCCCCCCCCCCCCCCCCCCCCCCCCCCCCCCCCCCCCCCCCCCCCCCCCCCCCCCCCAAAACAACCCCCCCCCCCCCAGATTACTACGCGTCTCGTGGGCTCGGAGATGTGTATAAGAGACAGGTCCTACCTCATCCAGATCCTCATGGGCGTCATGATGGCGACGTTCATGGCCACGATGATCCCGCGCGCCTCGGTGT
>NZ_JBNDHY010000932.1:0-212 GCF_056755315.1 Monashia sp. HAY1-2A | reverse complement strand
CCCCCCCCCCCCCCCCCCCCCCCCCCCCCCCCCCCCCCCCCCCCCCCCCCCCCCCCCCCCCCCCCCCCAAAACCAAACCCCCCCCCCCCAGATTACTACGCGTCTCGTGGGCTCGGAGATGTGTATAAGAGACAGGTGTTCACACCGTACACACCTGGATGCCCCGGATGGGCACCGCTCCGCGACGTCTGCCTATGGGATGAGCAGAGACT
>NZ_JBNDHY010000931.1:0-212 GCF_056755315.1 Monashia sp. HAY1-2A | reverse complement strand
CCCCCCCCCCCCCCCCCCCCCCCCCCCCCCCCCCCCCCCCCCCCCCCCCCCCCCCCCCCCCCCCCCCCCCAACCCACCCCCCCCCCCCCCAGATTACTACGCGTCTCGTGGGCTCGGAGATGTGTATAAGAGACAGGTCCTGGGCTGCCTTGAAGGCGCGCTCGGCGTCCTGGATCTTGGCGGTGAGGCCGCCGAGCTTGGCGTCGTCACCG
>NZ_JBNDHY010000930.1:0-212 GCF_056755315.1 Monashia sp. HAY1-2A | reverse complement strand
GCCCCAAGGCGTTGAACAGCAGGGCCGTGGCGAGGCCGAGGGCGAACTCGCACGTCACGACGAACACGGTGTAGACCCTGTCTCTTATACACATCTCCGAGCCCACGAGACGCGTAGTAATCTGGGGGGGGGGGGGTTGGTTGGGGGGGGGGGGGGGGGGGGGGGGGGGGGGGGGGGGGGGGGGGGGGGGGGGGGGGGGGGGGGGGGGGGGG
>NZ_JBNDHY010000929.1:0-212 GCF_056755315.1 Monashia sp. HAY1-2A | reverse complement strand
CCCCCCCCCCCCCCCCCCCCCCCCCCCCCCCCCCCCCCCCCCCCCCCCCCCCCCCCCCCCCCCCCCCCCCAACCCAACCCCCCCCCCCCCAGATTACTACGCGTCTCGTGGGCTCGGAGATGTGTATAAGAGACAGGCTGAGCACCGCGCCGCAGTGGCGGAGCTGCTCGGTGTCGCGCCCGTGGAGCGCGTCGCGCTCGACCACCGTGCGC
>NZ_JBNDHY010000928.1:0-212 GCF_056755315.1 Monashia sp. HAY1-2A | reverse complement strand
CCCCCCCCCCCCCCCCCCCCCCCCCCCCCCCCCCCCCCCCCCCCCCCCCCCCCCCCCCCCCCCCCCCCCAACACAAAACCCCCCCCCCCAGATTACTACGCGTCTCGTGGGCTCGGAGATGTGTATAAGAGACAGCCATGAAGGAGTCCGCCCAATGGATCGCCAGCAGCAGCCGAGGAGCGACCAATGTCACGACGAGCCCCATTCGTGCC
>NZ_JBNDHY010000927.1:0-212 GCF_056755315.1 Monashia sp. HAY1-2A | reverse complement strand
CCCCCCCCCCCCCCCCCCCCCCCCCCCCCCCCCCCCCCCCCCCCCCCCCCCCCCCCCCCCCCCCCCCCCCCACCCAAACCCCCCCCCCCCAGATTACTACGCGTCTCGTGGGCTCGGAGATGTGTATAAGAGACAGGTCGTAGGCGGTGTCGCCCGCCGTGCGGTTGCGGACCGCGCGAGAGCTGGCCATGCCGAACGACTCCTTGTACATG
>NZ_JBNDHY010000926.1:0-212 GCF_056755315.1 Monashia sp. HAY1-2A | reverse complement strand
CCCCCCCCCCCCCCCCCCCCCCCCCCCCCCCCCCCCCCCCCCCCCCCCCCCCCCCCCCCCCCCCCCCCCAACAAAAAACCCCCCCCCCCAGATTACTACGCGTCTCGTGGGCTCGGAGATGTGTATAAGAGACAGGTACTGCTCCACCTTCGACTCCACGCCCGAGGGCAACATCGGCCCGATCACCGACCTCCTGCTCCAGCTCACGGGAA
>NZ_JBNDHY010000925.1:0-212 GCF_056755315.1 Monashia sp. HAY1-2A | reverse complement strand
CCCCCCCCCCCCCCCCCCCCCCCCCCCCCCCCCCCCCCCCCCCCCCCCCCCCCCCCCCCCCCCCCCCCCCCACCCAACCCCCCCCCCCCCAGATTACTACGCGTCTCGTGGGCTCGGAGATGTGTATAAGAGACAGTCGTGAGACAGTTCGGTCCCTATCCGCTGTGCGCGTAGGAAACTTGAGAAAGGCTGTCCCTAGTACGAGAGGACCG
>NZ_JBNDHY010000924.1:0-212 GCF_056755315.1 Monashia sp. HAY1-2A | reverse complement strand
CCCCTCAGTTTTCAACCTAAGTGGGTTCGGTCCTCCACGCAGTCTTACCTGCGCTTCAACCTGGCCATGGGTAGATCCTGTCTCTTATACACATCTCCGAGCCCACGAGACGCGTAGTAATCTGGGGGGGGGGGTTTTTGTTTGGGAGGGGGGGGGGGGGGGGGGGGGGGGGGGGGGGGGGGGGGGGGGGGGGGGGGGGGGGGGGGGGGGGG
>NZ_JBNDHY010000923.1:0-213 GCF_056755315.1 Monashia sp. HAY1-2A | reverse complement strand
CCCCCCCCCCCCCCCCCCCCCCCCCCCCCCCCCCCCCCCCCCCCCCCCCCCCCCCCCCCCCCCCCCCCCCCCACACACACCCCCCCCCCCCAGATTACTACGCGTCTCGTGGGCTCGGAGATGTGTATAAGAGACAGCTCCATCCCGGCGCCCTCCGGCGCCCTTGCTCTGGTTGAGGCCCGTCCTGCGAAGCAGCCGGCCCGTCCGGACGCC
>NZ_JBNDHY010000922.1:0-213 GCF_056755315.1 Monashia sp. HAY1-2A | reverse complement strand
CCCCCCCCCCCCCCCCCCCCCCCCCCCCCCCCCCCCCCCCCCCCCCCCCCCCCCCCCCCCCCCCCCCCCCCACCAACACCCCCCCCCCCCAGATTACTACGCGTCTCGTGGGCTCGGAGATGTGTATAAGAGACAGGTCAGAGACAGTGCGACGCCGAGGCACTGAGGCGTCATCCCCAGCCGAGCTCGTGCAGGTGCGCGTCGTCCATGCCG
>NZ_JBNDHY010000921.1:0-213 GCF_056755315.1 Monashia sp. HAY1-2A | reverse complement strand
CCCCCCCCCCCCCCCCCCCCCCCCCCCCCCCCCCCCCCCCCCCCCCCCCCCCCCCCCCCCCCCCCCCCCCAACCAACACCCCCCCCCCCCAGATTACTACGCGTCTCGTGGGCTCGGAGATGTGTATAAGAGACAGCTCCTGGAAGGACGAATTCGCCTGGGAGCCAAGCGATGTGGTGTTGGGATGGGCTGCGGATGTCCCACTTCCAGAGT
>NZ_JBNDHY010000920.1:0-213 GCF_056755315.1 Monashia sp. HAY1-2A | reverse complement strand
CCCCCCCCCCCCCCCCCCCCCCCCCCCCCCCCCCCCCCCCCCCCCCCCCCCCCCCCCCCCCCCCCCCCCCCACCAACCCCCCCCCCCCCCAGATTACTACGCGTCTCGTGGGCTCGGAGATGTGTATAAGAGACAGCCACGGACGTGACGCTCGTCGACGGAGACGTGCGCATCCACGCCACCACCAAGGAGTAGTCCCATGTTCACCGGAAT
>NZ_JBNDHY010000919.1:0-213 GCF_056755315.1 Monashia sp. HAY1-2A | reverse complement strand
TCGGCCGGACGGCGGGGGTCGACCACCAGGTCCGCGACGCTCGTGCCGCCCGGCCGACCGACGGACGCCCCTGCCCCTGTCTCTTATACACATCTCCGAGCCCACGAGACGCGTAGTAATCTGGGGGGGGGGGGTTTGTGTGGGGGGGGGGGGGGGGGGGGGGGGGGGGGGGGGGGGGGGGGGGGGGGGGGGGGGGGGGGGGGGGGGGGGGGG
>NZ_JBNDHY010000918.1:0-213 GCF_056755315.1 Monashia sp. HAY1-2A | reverse complement strand
CACCCCGCCCAGTATGGGGAACCGAAGCCGCCACAAGTCACGCAACGTGCCACGCAAGACGCCGGCCGTCTCGGGACCTGTCTCTTATACACATCTCCGAGCCCACGAGACGCGTAGTAATCTGGGGGGGGGGGGGTTTGTTGGGGGGGGGGGGGGGGGGGGGGGGGGGGGGGGGGGGGGGGGGGGGGGGGGGGGGGGGGGGGGGGGGGGGGG
>NZ_JBNDHY010000917.1:0-213 GCF_056755315.1 Monashia sp. HAY1-2A | reverse complement strand
CCCCCCCCCCCCCCCCCCCCCCCCCCCCCCCCCCCCCCCCCCCCCCCCCCCCCCCCCCCCCCCCCCCCCCAAACCACCCCCCCCCCCCCCAGATTACTACGCGTCTCGTGGGCTCGGAGATGTGTATAAGAGACAGGTGCAGCACCGTGCCGTTGTCGGTCTCGAACTCCTCGTACTTCCTGCGCCTCACGATCCACCTCTTTCCACGTCTTC
>NZ_JBNDHY010000916.1:0-213 GCF_056755315.1 Monashia sp. HAY1-2A | reverse complement strand
AGCTTGTTGGTGAGGTAGTGGCTCACCAAGGCGACGACGGGTAGCCGGCCTGAGAGGGCGACCGGCCACACTGGGACCTGTCTCTTATACACATCTCCGAGCCCACGAGACGCGTAGTAATCTGGGGGGGGGGGGTGTGGTTGGGGGGGGGGGGGGGGGGGGGGGGGGGGGGGGGGGGGGGGGGGGGGGGGGGGGGGGGGGGGGGGGGGGGGG
>NZ_JBNDHY010000915.1:0-213 GCF_056755315.1 Monashia sp. HAY1-2A | reverse complement strand
GGAATCACTGTTGTTTTCTCTTCCTGTGGGTACTGAGATGTTTCACTTCCCCACGTTCCCTCCACACACCCTATATACTGTCTCTTATACACATCTCCGAGCCCACGAGACGCGTAGTAATCTGGGGGGGGGGGGTGTGGGTTGGGGGGGGGGGGGGGGGGGGGGGGGGGGGGGGGGGGGGGGGGGGGGGGGGGGGGGGGGGGGGGGGGGGGG
>NZ_JBNDHY010000914.1:0-213 GCF_056755315.1 Monashia sp. HAY1-2A | reverse complement strand
CCCCCCCCCCCCCCCCCCCCCCCCCCCCCCCCCCCCCCCCCCCCCCCCCCCCCCCCCCCCCCCCCCCCCCAAACCAACCCCCCCCCCCCCAGATTACTACGCGTCTCGTGGGCTCGGAGATGTGTATAAGAGACAGCTCCTGGATCTGGCCGGCGACGTGCTGCAGGGCCTGGCCCTTGTCGCGGACGATCTTGCGGAAGAAGAAGTCGAGGC
>NZ_JBNDHY010000913.1:0-213 GCF_056755315.1 Monashia sp. HAY1-2A | reverse complement strand
CAGATTGTGCAAAGGTAGTGTGCACACTATGGCTGCACACCCCCCGACGCCGGACAACGTCTGGCTCACTCCCGAGACTGTCTCTTATACACATCTCCGAGCCCACGAGACGCGTAGTAATCTGGGGGGGGGGGGTG
This sequence comes from Monashia sp. HAY1-2A, assembly GCF_056755315.1. Taxonomy (NCBI): domain Bacteria; kingdom Bacillati; phylum Actinomycetota; class Actinomycetes; order Micrococcales; family Intrasporangiaceae; genus Intrasporangium; species Monashia sp. HAY1-2A. Next base: position 76 of record NZ_JBNDHY010000913.1, on the reverse strand, counting down.
TGGGTGGGGGGGGGGGGGGGGGGGGGGGGGGGGGGGGGGGGGGGGGGGGGGGGGGGGGGGGGGGGGGGGGGGGGGG
>NZ_JBNDHY010000912.1:0-214 GCF_056755315.1 Monashia sp. HAY1-2A | reverse complement strand
CCCCCCCCCCCCCCCCCCCCCCCCCCCCCCCCCCCCCCCCCCCCCCCCCCCCCCCCCCCCCCCCCCCCCCCCAAACACAACCCCCCCCCCCCAGATTACTACGCGTCTCGTGGGCTCGGAGATGTGTATAAGAGACAGCTCATGGACCGGATCCACGACGCGAACGACTCGGGCGAGATCCTGTTCCGGTACCTGCGCGATCACCGCCCGGAGA
>NZ_JBNDHY010000911.1:0-215 GCF_056755315.1 Monashia sp. HAY1-2A | reverse complement strand
CCCCCCCCCCCCCCCCCCCCCCCCCCCCCCCCCCCCCCCCCCCCCCCCCCCCCCCCCCCCCCCCCCCCCTCCCAAACCAAAACCCCCCCCCCCAGATTACTACGCGTCTCGTGGGCTCGGAGATGTGTATAAGAGACAGGTCCAGGCCCTCGCACCGGACGCGCGACGCGGCGTCGCCGACCGTCGCACGCGCACCGTCCCGGGTGGTCGTCGTC
>NZ_JBNDHY010000910.1:0-216 GCF_056755315.1 Monashia sp. HAY1-2A | reverse complement strand
GATGACGCCCGGCTGCACCAAGCAGGCCTGCGACTTCAGCGAGTCCATCGAGTCGCTGCGCGCGGACGGCTACGAGGCTGTCTCTTATACACATCTCCGAGCCCACGAGACGCGTAGTAATCTGGGGGGGGGGGTTTTGTTTTTGGAGGGGGGGGGGGGGGGGGGGGGGGGGGGGGGGGGGGGGGGGGGGGGGGGGGGGGGGGGGGGGGGGGGGGG
>NZ_JBNDHY010000909.1:0-216 GCF_056755315.1 Monashia sp. HAY1-2A | reverse complement strand
CCCCCCCCCCCCCCCCCCCCCCCCCCCCCCCCCCCCCCCCCCCCCCCCCCCCCCCCCCCCCCCCCCCCCTCCCAAAACAAAAACCCCCCCCCCCAGATTACTACGCGTCTCGTGGGCTCGGAGATGTGTATAAGAGACAGGTGCAGGAGCCGCGCGCGCAGCCGCATCGCCGTCGGGTCACCCCGCTCAGCCGTCGACGCCGGTGCGGCGCCGCGA
>NZ_JBNDHY010000908.1:0-217 GCF_056755315.1 Monashia sp. HAY1-2A | reverse complement strand
CCCCCCCCCCCCCCCCCCCCCCCCCCCCCCCCCCCCCCCCCCCCCCCCCCCCCCCCCCCCCCCCCCCCTCCCCCAAACAAAACCCCCCCCCCCCAGATTACTACGCGTCTCGTGGGCTCGGAGATGTGTATAAGAGACAGGTACGGGAAGCAGACCGGGGCGGTCGTGCCGGGGTCGGTCCAGTCGTCGCCGAGGGGCAGGCCGGCGGGGTGGTCCG
>NZ_JBNDHY010000907.1:0-228 GCF_056755315.1 Monashia sp. HAY1-2A | reverse complement strand
CCGGAATCCTGCGCGAGTTCGGCCGGAAGGTCTTCCCTGACCACTGGTCGTTCATGTTCGGTGAGGTGGCGCTGTACTCCTTCGTCATCCTGCTGATGTTAGGTACCTTCCTGACCTTCTTCTTCGATCCGTCCATGGCAGAAACCCACTACCAGGGTTCCTACACGCCGTTGTACAACGTCGAAATGTCTGTCGCCTACAACTCATCACTGAACATCTCCTTCGATG
>NZ_JBNDHY010000906.1:0-228 GCF_056755315.1 Monashia sp. HAY1-2A | reverse complement strand
ACCACCGCCTATGCGGCCCTGTCCTTCCATGCCAACAGCAGCTACGGCCATATTCGCTCGGAAGAACATTCACGCTCGATCATCCAGACCCTCGTTGAGCTCCGAAAAAACGATCTTCTGATCGACCATAGAGTTCATGCGCGCTTCGAAATCACCTTCACCCACGCCCGCGTCGTGATCGAAGATCTGCTGCGAGCCGGCGCCCTCGATCTCATATCGCTGATGGAC
>NZ_JBNDHY010000905.1:0-228 GCF_056755315.1 Monashia sp. HAY1-2A | reverse complement strand
ATCTCGTTGATCGAGATCCGAGCCTGGCCCCACGCTTCGTACTGCGCCGCCCAAACGACCTGGCCGTCCTGTTTCGTCAACCGTGTCGGACAACCATTCGGATCGGCGTGATAGCGGTAGCTGCCTTCACCATCCACCAGGGCCAGCGGCACAAAGGTGTGCGGGTAGTACACGTACTCGCGCTGCAGCGGCTGCCCTTGTGAGGCGGCACCGGTCTCTTCATTCGCC
>NZ_JBNDHY010000904.1:0-228 GCF_056755315.1 Monashia sp. HAY1-2A | reverse complement strand
CAGGGCGTAGTTCTGGAAGACCATTGCGATGTCGCGGTCCTTCGGGGGAACGTCCGTGACGTCGCGGTCACCGATCAGAATGCGGCCGGCGTTCACATCCTCAAGACCTGCGAGCATGCGCAGGGAGGTGGACTTACCGCAACCGGAGGGTCCCACGAGGACCAGGAATTCGCCATCGGCGATGTCGATGTTGAGCTTATCGACGGCGGGCTTATCTGTGCCCGGGTA
>NZ_JBNDHY010000903.1:0-228 GCF_056755315.1 Monashia sp. HAY1-2A | reverse complement strand
CCGTTAAGCTGCAGGTACTGGGGCACACCGCCGGCATCGAGGGCAACCGTCTGACCGCTGGCGTTCGTCGAGAACGTCAGGGCGGGGCTAGCGTTTAGCAGAGTATTGGTCGAATAGGCCTTGACGATTTGAGTCGTTGCCACGCCGTTGACGTTGACGTTCACTGATACGCCATCAGTACCGCTGAACACGGCCTCGGTGTCGAGAATGCCCTTGCCGTAGCTGCCC
>NZ_JBNDHY010000902.1:0-228 GCF_056755315.1 Monashia sp. HAY1-2A | reverse complement strand
GGACGGAGTGGAAGACCGTCGGCAGCAGGTAGTCGCCGTCGGCCGCGGCCTCGTCGGGCATCGCCACGAGGAGGGTGTTGGTGAAGGCGGTCTCGGCGACCACGGTCAGGTAGATGTTGGCCGCCGTGCTGGCGTCGCCGGTGATGAACCCCTCACCGAACGGGCGGCCGCTCGTGCCGGCGTCGTTGTTCGCGAAGGCCTTCTCGGTCATGTCGAAACCGGCAGGGT
>NZ_JBNDHY010000901.1:0-228 GCF_056755315.1 Monashia sp. HAY1-2A | reverse complement strand
AAGGCTGCGACGGGGTCGAAGGCGCCGGGCGGCAGGGCACGAGCCGGCGCGAGCGTCTGCATGCGTGCGAGCGTCAGCGACGAGAGGCGCCCACGCCGCACGAAGCTGCGCACCCGCGCCGGGGTGACGCCCTCAGGCAGGTCCGGGACCTCGTGCACCGTTCTGCGTGCAGCGGTCTGCTCGTCGTGCTGACCGTCGGGATGCTCCTCCACGCGGGCATCGTAGTGA
>NZ_JBNDHY010000900.1:0-228 GCF_056755315.1 Monashia sp. HAY1-2A | reverse complement strand
AGGCTGACCGGCCCCGACGCGTCGACGGCGACCCCCGCGGCGCGGCGCCCGATCTCGTCGCACGTGCCGTCGACGCGCAGGCCGTCGGGTGCAAGGCGCGACCGGACGAGCGCCCACGCGTCGGACACCTCGTCCTAGGCGTACTGGCGCAGCACGTTGAAGGCGCGCACGACGGCCGGTCGGGCGCCGCCGTCGAGGGGCACCTCGAAGCCACCGATGCGGAACGCC
>NZ_JBNDHY010000899.1:0-228 GCF_056755315.1 Monashia sp. HAY1-2A | reverse complement strand
ACACTCTCTCCGTCGTCGGCAGCGTCAGATGTGTATAAGAGACAGGGGCGGCCACGCCGGGCGAGGTGAGTCCCCGCCGCACGGGCAAGGTGGCGGGGACTCCTCGGCTCGTCCGGGACCGGCAACCCAATCCGGGCCGGTCACCCCCTGTCTCTTATACACATCTCCGAGCCCACGAGACGCGTAGTAATCTGGGGGGGGGGGGGTTTTTGTGGGGGGGGGGGGGGG
>NZ_JBNDHY010000898.1:0-228 GCF_056755315.1 Monashia sp. HAY1-2A | reverse complement strand
CCACGTGGCCGGCACTGTTGCGGTGAAGGCCAGCTTTTTCGGCGTATCCGGCGGCGATGTCGGACATGCGCGGCCCATCCGTGGCGGACGCCGGCGCCTCCAGGCGGGGCCCCTCGCCTCGCCGGTCCTCGCCGCGCTGGTCCTCGCCGCGCTGGTCCTCGCCGCGCTGGGGCGAAGACGGTCCGGTGTCCTTGGGATCTGATCCGCTGGCGACGGTCATAGGTGCTC
>NZ_JBNDHY010000897.1:0-228 GCF_056755315.1 Monashia sp. HAY1-2A | reverse complement strand
GGAGATGAGATCGCCGTCGTCGTCAGCATTTCCTGCGGCCGATCCGTACGTCAGGACAGCAACGTCGTCCCCCGCCGCGGCCGCGAGCTCATCCACGAAGCGGTGGTCCGAAATCGCGACCACCGGCTTGGTGAGTCCGATCAGGGTGGCGACCTCTGTGGAACGCAGCATGGGCATGGTGGTGACCACCACGGCGCCGGCTTTCAGGACGCCGAGCCAGGCCGCGAC
>NZ_JBNDHY010000896.1:0-204 GCF_056755315.1 Monashia sp. HAY1-2A | reverse complement strand
TCCGTCGTCGGCAGCGTCAGATGTGTATAAGAGACAGACCGCCTGGTGCGACCTCGGCGGCGGCGAGCCGCTGCCGGCGAGGGCGACGCGCGCGTGGTCGGGGTCGAGGTAGGGGATGCCGTACACCTGTCTCTTATACACATCTCCGAGCCCACGAGACGCGTAGCAATCCGGGGGCGGCGGCTTTTGCTTTGGGAGGGGGGG
>NZ_JBNDHY010000895.1:0-228 GCF_056755315.1 Monashia sp. HAY1-2A | reverse complement strand
GAGATCTACACTCTCTCCGTCGTCGGCAGCGTCAGATGTGTATAAGAGACAGCCCACGAGGTGGCCGGGACCTGCGTCCGCGTGTGCGAGGAGCGCGACATCGAGCTGTGGGACCTCACCGACAGCACGGAACGCACGCCCGGCGTGAGGCTGTCTCTTATACACATCTCCGAGCCCACGAGACGCGTAGTAATCTGGGGGGTGGGTTTGTTCTTTGGAGGGGGGGGG
>NZ_JBNDHY010000894.1:0-229 GCF_056755315.1 Monashia sp. HAY1-2A | reverse complement strand
TTCGTATGCAGGCCCAGCGCGACGAACGACACGACCAGAACGACGACGACGGCCTCGATCAGGCTGTGCATGAATTCGCTGACGGACGCCGTGACGGCCGCGGGCTGGTTCGACACGCGCTCCAGTTCGATGCCGACGGGGAGCTGGCGCCGGATGCGTTCGACCGTCGGTTCCAGGCCCTGGCCCAGCTCGATGATATTGCCGCCCTTCTCCATCGACACGCCCAGGC
>NZ_JBNDHY010000893.1:0-229 GCF_056755315.1 Monashia sp. HAY1-2A | reverse complement strand
GCCAGGGACGGTGCCGGTCAGTCAGGCGTCATGCTGCTGGAGTACGTGGCTGCCGCCGCCGTGGGACGGATTCGCGCGAATACCCAACCGGCCAGCCTGCAAACAGTGGCGTTGTCCTTGGGGGCAGAAGAAGACGCCAGCTTTGCCAGCGTAGCGGCCGCTCAACTGCAGTCGACGGTCCAAGCCCTGGCGACAGTCACCGCCGTCGAACTTGTCTGTGCGGCAAGGG
>NZ_JBNDHY010000892.1:0-229 GCF_056755315.1 Monashia sp. HAY1-2A | reverse complement strand
GGTGAAGGTCACCTGGTAATCGCTGGTGGTCAGCTTGCCGGTGTCCTTGATGGTGACATCGAGGTTGCCCGAGCCGGCGCTATTGGTCGACTGCGCAATACTGCGCTGACTGACCAGCGCGGCACTGTTGATGGTGTTGAAGATGTCCGCGCCGAAGTCACCGTTCTTGTCGATGCCCTGGGCTTGCTGACTGTTGACCTGTTCGGCCACCACCAATGCGACACGCCCC
>NZ_JBNDHY010000891.1:0-229 GCF_056755315.1 Monashia sp. HAY1-2A | reverse complement strand
CGCCCGACCGGGTCCGGCTGGGCGCGGGGCGGTCGCGCCGGCCGCTCCCCGGCGCCCCGGCTCACAAGCGCCCCAGCCGGTAGCCAACACCGCGGACGGTCTCGACGACCCGCTTGCCGAGCTTGCGACGCAGGTGGTGGACGTAGGTGTCGACGGCGCCGAGGGTGTCGGCGCGGTCGAAGGCTCGGTCGAGCAGCTCCTCACGGGTGAAGACGCGGGTAGGCCGGCG
>NZ_JBNDHY010000890.1:0-229 GCF_056755315.1 Monashia sp. HAY1-2A | reverse complement strand
ACAGCGATAGCGGCTTGGTCAGGTAGTCGTCGGCGCCCAGATCGAGCCCCAGGACGCGGTCCATCTCGTCGTCGCGCGCGGTGATGAACAGCACCGGCGTCCAGTCGTTCTCGGCCCGTAGCCGCCGGCACACCTCGATGCCGTCCATCGTCGGCAGACCGATGTCGAGGATCGCCGCCGAGGGACGCATCCGGCGGACGGCGGCCAGGGCCTGCCCACCGTCGCCGAC
>NZ_JBNDHY010000889.1:0-229 GCF_056755315.1 Monashia sp. HAY1-2A | reverse complement strand
GTCCGCGGCCTAGGTGGCCAGGCCACGGACCTTGACGTCGCCGTCGGGCATCCGCAGGACCGAGCTCGGGAACAGGGCCAAGTGGTGCAGCCCCCGGTGGCTCGCCCTGTCGAGGGCCGTGGCGGCCTAGCCCGTGAGGCGGCGCACCTCGTCGGCGGAGAGACCGCCCATCTGGAGCAGGTGGGACAGGGGGAGCGCGCCGGTCAAGGGCTCCTCGAAGATGAAGCCG
>NZ_JBNDHY010000888.1:0-229 GCF_056755315.1 Monashia sp. HAY1-2A | reverse complement strand
ACTCAGGCGGATCGATGTCGCGGTTTTTCTGCCTGTCATAGACATCCGGATCATAGAAGGTGATCTCATAACCTTTGGCTGCGAGAGCGCGCAGCAATCCGCGGTAATAGGTGGCTGCGCCGTTCCAATAGGCGGAGACGATGCTGGATCCGTAGAAGGCTATCTTCATTCTGCCTCCTCCCTAGAAAGGAGTTTGTTTCGAACACGGTCCGACCCCTCGGTGCCGAGA
>NZ_JBNDHY010000887.1:0-229 GCF_056755315.1 Monashia sp. HAY1-2A | reverse complement strand
CTCCCTCCTGGCTCTGCTCATAATCGAAAACCGGCCCCAAAAGACGCCGGACCAGTGCGGTCCCTTCCTCAAAACCGGTCAGCCCAAGCCACGACGGACCCTGGGCGTAGCGGGCCAAACCCAGCTTGTTGGCACAGGCCGAACCGAGGGCCCAGAGTGATTCCTGCAGCGCCCTTTGGATGCCCGTAACGTCCGCCTTCCCACTGATCCCGATTACGGCGTCCGCGCC
>NZ_JBNDHY010000886.1:0-229 GCF_056755315.1 Monashia sp. HAY1-2A | reverse complement strand
ATCCAGCACCGTGCACTCGGTACGCTGGCCGGATTGCTGATTGCCTCAGGCTTGCTCAAACTGGAACTGCCGGAAGGCACCACGCTGCTGTGCATGCTGCTGATCACCCTGTTGTCCTATACCGTTCTGCGCAAAAACTACGGACTGGCGATGGTCGGCATGACGGTGACTGCAGTGTATACCCTGCAATTGCTGGCGATGAACGGCGTGCATTTTCTGGTACCACGAC
>NZ_JBNDHY010000885.1:0-229 GCF_056755315.1 Monashia sp. HAY1-2A | reverse complement strand
AGATAAACCTCCGTTATTATCAGGCTTGTGCCTTGGCCTGGCTGTGTTAAGATTTGTGAAATCAGGGAGCGGACGGGACCACTGGAAAATGAAAAAGATCATTGCCGTTGCTATCATTTCAACGTTGCTGGTCGCCCTCTCTCTCTACGCGGTTAATGCGGTTATCGTGGCCCAGCAAAAGAGCAAACAGCTCGAGGTTTCCCATTCCCTTTTGCAATATTCAGAAGGC
>NZ_JBNDHY010000884.1:0-229 GCF_056755315.1 Monashia sp. HAY1-2A | reverse complement strand
CGGACACTACCGACCGCCTCTGCGCCACGCTCGAGACCTGCGGCCAGGTCAGCGGCCACACCTCGGGGCGCGTCGTGCTCAACCTGCGTCGGTGGTTCCTCGGCGCCGATGCGTATGGCAAGGACGTCACCGGGTACCGCACCTACCCCGTCAACCACGAGGGGGACCACGGCATCGGTCACGCGCACGCCTACTGCGGGGGTCCCGGCAAGGTCGCGCCGGTGATGAT
>NZ_JBNDHY010000883.1:0-229 GCF_056755315.1 Monashia sp. HAY1-2A | reverse complement strand
GTCGCGAGCAACCACGTGTGGATGCGGGCCGTCGACCGGCTCCCGGACGACCCGTTGCTGCACGCCGCGGTGCTGGCCTACTCCAGCGACTACTCGCTGCTCGAGCCCGTGCTGTGACGCCATGGCCTCGTGTGGACCGACCGTCGGCTGCGCGTCGCGAGCCTCGACCTGTCTCTTATCCACCTCTCCGAGCCCCCAAGACGCGTAGTAATCTGGGGGGGCGGGGTGG
>NZ_JBNDHY010000882.1:0-229 GCF_056755315.1 Monashia sp. HAY1-2A | reverse complement strand
CCCCCCCCTCTGAAAAAAAAAGGACCCCCCCCTAGATTACTACGCGTCTCGTGGGCTCGGAGATGTGTATAAGAGACAGGCCTGGCGCCCTGCCAGACCTTCGCCAGCTCGACGAGCTGCGCCCCGTCGGGAACGCGCTGCTCGGTGAACTGCCGTACGTTCCGCCGCGCCCGCAGGGCGTCCCACGTCTCCACCTGTCTCTTATACACATCTGACGCTGCCGACGACG
>NZ_JBNDHY010000881.1:0-229 GCF_056755315.1 Monashia sp. HAY1-2A | reverse complement strand
CAGCTGGGAGTTCGACCCGAAGATGAGGTCGACCGGGGTGGCCGTCCACTTGAGGTCGCCGCCGGCGAGGTCACGGATGTCGTAGACGTTCTCCTCGGACTCCGCCGCCTTCCACTGCGTGCCGGGGGCGAGCAGGTTGACGAAGAAGTCGTTGGTCAGGACGCCCGGCCGGTCGGTCAGGACGCCGTGCGCGACGCCACCGACGTTGTTGCCGAGGGCCCGCAGGCCG
>NZ_JBNDHY010000880.1:0-206 GCF_056755315.1 Monashia sp. HAY1-2A | reverse complement strand
CCCCCCTTTTCGCGAAAAAGCGCCGGCCCCCCTAGATTACTACGCGTCTCGTGGGCTCGGAGATGTGTATAAGAGACAGCTCCAGCCCGGCGGGCCGCAGGGCCTCGGGCGCTGGGGCTCCACGCCGGTCGTCTGCCTGCCCGGCACGCCGACCAGCACGTGGAAGGCCTGTCTCTTATACACATCTGACGCTGCCGACGACGGAG
>NZ_JBNDHY010000879.1:0-229 GCF_056755315.1 Monashia sp. HAY1-2A | reverse complement strand
CCCCCCCCTCCCCACGCAAGACCCCCCCCCCCCAGATTACTACGCGTCTCGTGGGCTCGGAGATGTGTATAAGAGACAGCCTCAGCGCAGGGTGCCGTGCAGGAGGTCGTCTCCGTCCGGGGTCGTGGCGTAGCCCGCCTTGGGCCGCGACGGGTATCCGGTGTCGAAGTGCATGTAGCTGTCTCTTATACACATCTGACGCTGCCGACGACGGAGAGAGTGTAGATCT
>NZ_JBNDHY010000878.1:0-221 GCF_056755315.1 Monashia sp. HAY1-2A | reverse complement strand
CCGTTGTCGGCAGCGTCAGATGTGTATAAGAGACAGCCCTCCACGACCGAGCCGAAGAACCACCGGGAGAGGTGAGGCACCACGAGGGCGACCCGCCCGGTGTTGCCCTTCGCCAGCCGTGAGGCCTCGGGCGACACGAAGTCTGTCTCTTATACACATCTCCGAGCCCACGAGACGCGTAGTAATCTGGGGGGGGGGGGGGCGCGGGTAGGGGGGGGGGG
>NZ_JBNDHY010000877.1:0-229 GCF_056755315.1 Monashia sp. HAY1-2A | reverse complement strand
CGTGGGCTCGGAGATGTGTATAAGAGACAGGCGTCAAGGTGGTGCCCAGCGCCGGGGCGGTCAGCGCCAGGGCGGCCGCTCGGCGGGAGCCGGGCCGAGAAGCGCCTCGGTGCCGCGTCCGTTGACCAGGTGCAGCCAGACCTGCTCGACCTGTCTCTTATACACATCTCCGAGCCCACGAGACGCGTAGTAATCTGGGGGGGTGGGGTTTGTTGTGGGGGAGGGGGGG
>NZ_JBNDHY010000876.1:0-229 GCF_056755315.1 Monashia sp. HAY1-2A | reverse complement strand
CGGAGATGTGTATAAGAGACAGGTGGACTTCAGGTCGGCACGCTGGTTTCACCGACGGCAAGCCTTGGTTACCCGTCAACCCCAACTACGTCTGGCTGAACGCCGAGGCGCAGAAGCGGGGGCCTAGATCCGTGTACCACTTCTATCGCTGTCTCTTATACACATCTCCGAGCCCACGAGACGCGTAGTAATCTGGGGGGGGGTGTGTTGGGTGGGAGGAGGGGGGGGG
>NZ_JBNDHY010000875.1:0-230 GCF_056755315.1 Monashia sp. HAY1-2A | reverse complement strand
AGGCACATGGAACACATGAAACGACAGACGTCGCTGTTCCAGTAAAGCTTCCCGCCCCCGACCTGTCGGCCGCCCCGCAGTACCTTACCGTCGACGGTCAACGCATCAAGGTGCTTCAAACGCTTGAGCACCCTCGCATTGTCGTGTTCGCCGATTTCCTGTCCGATAAAGAGTGCGAGCTGTTGAGGGCGTCTGCACGCCCGAGGCTTGAACGATCCACAGTGCTGGGC
>NZ_JBNDHY010000874.1:0-230 GCF_056755315.1 Monashia sp. HAY1-2A | reverse complement strand
AGACGAGACTCCGCATACCCGGGCAGGGCATGGCTATAGCCGCCTCCGATGGAAGGCGTGTCTGACCAGGAGGAGGAGGCGAGGGGGCGAAGCAATGGCCGGACCGACGAACCGAAAAGCGCGACAAGCTCATCCACAGCCCGCGCGAAGGCGGCATCCGCCCCGCGTGCCGCCGCCGCTCTTGCGCCTGCCCCGCCGAGGAAGCACTCGATCACCGGTCTGCCCAATGG
>NZ_JBNDHY010000873.1:0-230 GCF_056755315.1 Monashia sp. HAY1-2A | reverse complement strand
CCACCTATGTGCTGATCCAGTTCGGACACAACGACCAGCCTGGCAAGGGTGAGCGCTCGACCGACCTCGTGACCGGGTTCGGGCCCAATATGGCGCGCTACGCGAGCGAGACAAAAGCGCTCGGCGGCGTGCCGGTCCTGGTCTCGCCGCTCGCTCGCCGGACCTTCAAGGGCCCCTATTTGAAAGACACACTCTGGCCTTGGGCTCAGGCCACCCGCGTGGCCGCGGCT
>NZ_JBNDHY010000872.1:0-230 GCF_056755315.1 Monashia sp. HAY1-2A | reverse complement strand
CACCGTCGTCAACCGCCCCCGCTCGTTGTCGGGCACCGCGCACCCGCGGACGCGGCCCTCCCGCCCGACGACATAGGACCCGATGGACCTCCCCGTCGGCAGGTCTCCCCTCCCACGGTTCCGACGGTCGCAGGTCCCTCGGGTCGCACCACGCCCATACCCCCGATGCCGCGCTCGAACGGCCCCCTGGGCAATCCATGGGGCCGTTCGCGTGTGGGTGGAACGGCGTG
>NZ_JBNDHY010000871.1:0-230 GCF_056755315.1 Monashia sp. HAY1-2A | reverse complement strand
GTCGGTGAGTCCGGCTGCGGCAAGTCCACGGTGGCCAAGGCCCTCGTACGCCGGCTGCGCCCCACGTCGGGCTCGATCGTCCTCGACGGCACCGACTTCGCGACGCTGTCCGAGCGCGCGCTGCGCCCGCTGCGGCACCACATCCAGATGGGGTTCCAGGACCCCTATGGCTCGCTGGACCCGCATCTCACGGCGCAGTAGATCGTCGTCGAACCGGTCGCGGTCCGTGG
>NZ_JBNDHY010000870.1:0-230 GCF_056755315.1 Monashia sp. HAY1-2A | reverse complement strand
GGTGCGGGAGTACTTCTTCTCGATGAGGGACTGGGGGTAGCTCAGAGCCAGGGTCATGAGCAGGTACCAGAGGCAGGCCACGATCAGCAGCGGGACGGTCTGGTAGGTGCGGGCGTAGATGAGCTGGACGCTTTGCAGCAGCTCGGCCAACCCGAGGACGCTGACCAGGGAGGTCTCCTTGAACATGCCGATGACCTGGTTGCAGACGGCCGGGATGACGGTGGGCATGG
>NZ_JBNDHY010000869.1:0-230 GCF_056755315.1 Monashia sp. HAY1-2A | reverse complement strand
CGCTTACCTTTAACCTGGTTCCAAGTGATCCGGATGCAGATTATGACTGGGCAGTATATGGTCCAAACGCTACCTGTGGGAGCCTGGGAGCGCCTGTACGATGCAACGCGGCTACAGTAATAGGGGTCGGAGCTTCAACCGGACTGAATATGACCAGTACGATCCTTAGTGCAGCGGGAGGTTCTCTTACACCTTACTGTAGGTATCTCGACGTTTTGCCGGGGCAGACC
>NZ_JBNDHY010000868.1:0-230 GCF_056755315.1 Monashia sp. HAY1-2A | reverse complement strand
CGATGAGACTGCCGTTCCGCTCGTAGAGATCGGGATGCGCTTCGCAGAGGTAACTCAGAAGCAGGTCGAGACATTCCTGCTGAGCGGCGTCGGTGCCTTCTTCAGCGACGAAAATTTCATGCCGGCGGGTTTCAGCTAGGAGCTGTTTTTCGCCGAGATAGCGCGGCAGATCACCGTTCGGCTCGATCCAGCGGCCGATGTCGAGCGGCAAGAGGCCGATGGTGAAGGGC
>NZ_JBNDHY010000867.1:0-230 GCF_056755315.1 Monashia sp. HAY1-2A | reverse complement strand
GCCACCACCGCGTTGCGCTCGATGTCGTTGCCCAGCAGCGTGGCCAGATCGGTCCACGGCTGGGTGATCCCGGTGGCGAATGCGGCCGGCATGCGCACGTTGATGCCCAGCCCGATCACCGCGCGCGCCGGGCCGGCGAACTCACCGCCGCCTTCGACCAACAGGCCGCCGAGCTTCTGCCCGTCCACCACGATGTCGTTGGGCCACTTCAGGCCCACGTTGGCAACGCC
>NZ_JBNDHY010000866.1:0-230 GCF_056755315.1 Monashia sp. HAY1-2A | reverse complement strand
TAATTAAGGTTTCCGTTGATTGATTTTTCAGGTTTTAAATTTGACTGAACAACAACTTCACGGGATCCTGTAAGCGCTGCATGATCTTCCGTAAAAAGATTAACAACCCTGAAACCTGTCCCAAAGTTGAATCTGATGGTATGATAAGGATTCGGAGAAAATTTCCATGCAAAACGGGGAGAATGGATCGCATGATGAATTTTATCATAATCAAACCGATAGCCTAACAA
>NZ_JBNDHY010000865.1:0-230 GCF_056755315.1 Monashia sp. HAY1-2A | reverse complement strand
CACACCGGCTGGGTCTGGGACTGCTTGTCCAGCGCGAGGCGGTCGTTGACCTCGCGGTCGAGGTGGATGGCGAGCTGCGGGAGCCGCAGGAGGGGCCCCGTCGCCGCGAGCACCGACGTGCCGTCATCGAGGACGAGGCGCCCCGCGAGGCGCAGCTCCCGGTCGAGCCACGAGTTCAGCAGCGGGCCGCCGTAGATCTCGACGCCGGCCTGCAGCCAGCCGAGCTTGCC
>NZ_JBNDHY010000864.1:0-230 GCF_056755315.1 Monashia sp. HAY1-2A | reverse complement strand
TGGGTGCCGCGTTTCTGGTGACGTACGGCGTCATGGCGGCCAGGCGGGCCATGCGTCCGGAGTCGCTGACGGCAGGTGCAGCCGACGACGGCGGCACCGGCACCGGCACCAAAGGCAGTGCGGTGGCGGCGGTGGCTACCGTCCTCGCGCTGACCTGGCTGAATCCGCACGTCTACCTGGACATCGCCCTCATCGGTTCGTTGGCCAACGCCCAGGGCAATCCCCTGCAA
>NZ_JBNDHY010000863.1:0-230 GCF_056755315.1 Monashia sp. HAY1-2A | reverse complement strand
CAGGAACAGTCCCCAGATCCCTGCCCACTGTCAGCTCGGAATGCACCAGGGCCAAGGGAAGTGGGGACCCATCGCACAGAACCGCCTGGGCTGCGTCCTCGAGTTCAGGGAGTCCGGGGCTTGGCCTGCCGCGGACAGCGGCCAGGGTGGTGGCCATGCGGCTGGCCTCCACCACGGAGGCGGTGGATGCATCCAGGTTCTGTTGGCGCAAGGCATGGGCCACCCGGACC
>NZ_JBNDHY010000862.1:0-230 GCF_056755315.1 Monashia sp. HAY1-2A | reverse complement strand
CCACCACGCAGTGTGATTTAATCTGAATGTTCCTTTCTGAAGGAAATTGGCCTTCCCGGATTCATAAGTCTGAAGTCCTTCAAAAACAGGGTGTGTTTCGTGACCTTTGAAAGAAATTCCCCAATCACTTCCCGCATCTACAAATCCGTTCGGTAAGAAATCCCCGAAAACGTTGTTAGGCCCTTTTCCTGAAGGCACAATTCCCAGAGCATCCACGTATTGAGCTGCAA
>NZ_JBNDHY010000861.1:0-230 GCF_056755315.1 Monashia sp. HAY1-2A | reverse complement strand
ACGGATATCTATATGATCGTCCGCTCGGAAATGTGTATGCAGCCCAAGTCGAGAACCAGAGCGAAAGCATATTTTCGGTTAGCTTCAGCATCGATGTACCGGAAGGCATGGCGTATCGTCGGCCGAAGGTTTTTATCGACGGTGCTGAGCAGGACTTTCCTTTCGTACTCCACGACTCACACTTATCCAACATGGTTCGAGCAATAGAGTCATTTAGCGTACCTCTCGAT
>NZ_JBNDHY010000860.1:0-230 GCF_056755315.1 Monashia sp. HAY1-2A | reverse complement strand
CAACCCAAACCCCCACCCCCTAGATTACTACGCGTCTCGTGGGCTCGGAGATGTGTATAAGAGACAGGCTCCGGCCGCACGGTCTCGCCGACGAGGAAGTCGCGGTTGCGGCCGGAGCTGTGGCGACGTGTCCTTGGGGAGCTGCAGGGCCTGTCTCTTATACACATCTCCGAGCCCACGAGACGCGTAGTAATCTGGGGGGGGGGTGTTGTTTTTGTGGGGGGGGGGGG
>NZ_JBNDHY010000859.1:0-230 GCF_056755315.1 Monashia sp. HAY1-2A | reverse complement strand
CGTGGGCTCGGAGATGTGTATAAGAGACAGGTCCTTTGCTTCTGCGGCTGCTCCGTTGAGTCCGATGGCTCCCATCAATGAGCCGCCGAACCATGCCGCAGCGGTGAGGTCGTGGATGGAACGGGCTACAAGATTTCCTGCCATGATGTGCTTCCTATCGTTGATGCGGAAAGTACCTGATGTGGCTGCTTGGTCCTGTTGCGGAGTTCAAGTGTCCCCCTATAGGAAGC
>NZ_JBNDHY010000858.1:0-230 GCF_056755315.1 Monashia sp. HAY1-2A | reverse complement strand
CCCCCCCCCCCCCCCCCCCAAAAAAAAAACACCCCCCCCTAGATTACTACGCGTCTCGTGGGCTCGGAGATGTGTATAAGAGACAGCCGTGGCCGAGCTCGCCGAGCGCGGCATCCTCGTGGCGCCCGGGGCGTTCTACGGCCCTGGCTGCGCCCGGCACGTACGCATCGCCCTCACCCCCACCGACGAGCGCATCGCCGCCGCGTGCGAGCGGCTCTGAGCCCTCACCC
>NZ_JBNDHY010000857.1:0-230 GCF_056755315.1 Monashia sp. HAY1-2A | reverse complement strand
CCCCCCCCCTTCTAAAAAAAGAGCCCGCCCCCCCAGATTACTACGCGTCTCGTGGGCTCGGAGATGTGTATAAGAGACAGCGTCAACGGCATTCGCGCGGCGGTGAGGCGCGGCGCCGTGCCCTGGCTCCTCGCCGCCGACCCCGACGCGGGTGACGACGTGCGGCTCACGCGTCAGGACCTGTCTCTTATACACATCTCCGAGCCCACGAGACGCGTAGTAATCTGGGG
>NZ_JBNDHY010000856.1:0-229 GCF_056755315.1 Monashia sp. HAY1-2A | reverse complement strand
CGGCAGCGTCAGATGTGTATAAGAGACAGCCCTCGAACATGCCGACCTCGTCCTTGTGGACGGTCGCCCCCCGATAGGCCTGCGGGATCTCGAGGGCCGCGTAGGTCTCCCGGGTGCGGTCGCCGGAGAGGATGGCGTCGCGGATGGCCCTGTCTCTTATACACATCTCCGAGCCCACGAGACGCGTAGTAATCTAGGGGGGGGGGCGCTTGGTGGGGAAGGGGGGGGG
>NZ_JBNDHY010000855.1:0-230 GCF_056755315.1 Monashia sp. HAY1-2A | reverse complement strand
CCCCCCCCCCTCCCAAAAACAACGCCCCCCCCCCAGATTACTACGCGTCTCGTGGGCTCGGAGATGTGTATAAGAGACAGGTACGGCGCGGTGCAGGAGTCGCTCGACGCCGGTGGCTTCACGCTCGAGCAGCGCAAGCGCCTCGCGGCCGAGGCGTTCGTGCACACGGCCTCCTACGACAACGCGGTCGCCAACCTGTCTCTTATACACATCTCCGAGCCCACGAGACG
>NZ_JBNDHY010000854.1:0-230 GCF_056755315.1 Monashia sp. HAY1-2A | reverse complement strand
CCCCCCCCCCCAAAACAAAACCCTCCCCCCCCAGATTACTACGCGTCTCGTGGGCTCGGAGATGTGTATAAGAGACAGGGGTGTCGTTGCGCTGGTCGCAGCCATTGCGGTCGGTGTCGGTCCAGGCGGCCCCGAACTCGGCCCGATGACGGGCTACTCGCGGGCCGCGGCCCAGCACCGCCAGCGTGGCGACGAGCGCCAATGCCGTCCCCGGTCGTGCCGCACAGATG
>NZ_JBNDHY010000853.1:0-231 GCF_056755315.1 Monashia sp. HAY1-2A | reverse complement strand
GTTCGATGCAACGCCGGAGAAGGTCAGAAGCGTCGAGCGCACGCTGTTCGGCAGACCGCCGAGCACGACCGCCCAAGCGAGGAAGAAGTCGATCAACGCGCCACCGAGCGCCGAGGCGACGGAAACGCGGATACTGATCCAGTAGGCACTCATAATACCCGGCGTAAACAGATCGCCGATATTCTTGAAGGTAAAGTTGCCCTCGGGAGTGAGGAATGCACCGGCCACCAG
>NZ_JBNDHY010000852.1:0-231 GCF_056755315.1 Monashia sp. HAY1-2A | reverse complement strand
ATAAGAGACAGTGTCGGTACGGCGTCCGCCGAACCACCCATCGTCGAGCACGAAGCGCTCGACGCCGATGTGGGCGGCCGTGTCGGCGAGCGCCTTGAGGTGGTCGAGGTCGGTCTCAATGTAGACCGCCTCCAACGTGTTGAGCACGACGGGTCGCGGGCGCAAGAGGTGTCCCGCGCGGGCCCGCAGGCTGCGGTGCAGGCGCCGCGAGAGGGCGTCGAGACCGTCGGT
>NZ_JBNDHY010000851.1:0-231 GCF_056755315.1 Monashia sp. HAY1-2A | reverse complement strand
GCCTTCCACCTGGGCGCCCTGTACAAGGCGGGTCCGATGACCTACCAGGCCGGCATGCGCGGCTACAAGCTCCAGTCGGGCAAGGCCGCCACGCCGGACGTGCGCGGCGACACCTACTGGGCCGGCGCCACCTGGGCGGCCTACCCGTGGACCCTGACGGGCGCCGTCTACCACGTCAACACGAAGAACCTGCCGTCCGCGAAGGACGCGGATCCGATGATGCTCGTGGGG
>NZ_JBNDHY010000850.1:0-231 GCF_056755315.1 Monashia sp. HAY1-2A | reverse complement strand
GAGTATGACAAGGCTATTTCCTCATTGGGTGCTACAGGAACCAATGCTCATACATGGTTTGACGAGACGGTTTACAAGAATAATATTCCTAATAACGAGCTGGAGAAATGGCTTAAAATTGAAAATGAAAGATTTTCAGAACTGGTTTTAAGGCTTTTCCATACGGAGCTGGAGTCGGTGTATGAAGAATTCAACAGAGCGCAGGATAATGATTCGAGACTGGTTCAGTAT
>NZ_JBNDHY010000849.1:0-231 GCF_056755315.1 Monashia sp. HAY1-2A | reverse complement strand
GACCAGGGTTTTGGCGGCAGCCAGTTCGGCAACGACGACGCCGACAGGTCCGTGATCTCCTCAGCTGTCATCGAGTCCTCTGATGGCGGGATCAGCTGGAGCCAGCCGCGGCTCATCACCAACGTCACCAAGCCCGGAACCAGCAAAACCAACCCCATGGCCGGCGACGTCCGCTCCAACTTCGCCTCCTCCGGCGAAGGCATCCAGCTCAAATACGGCCAGTACAAAGGC
>NZ_JBNDHY010000848.1:0-231 GCF_056755315.1 Monashia sp. HAY1-2A | reverse complement strand
ACCGGGAGGTTTCTGATGGATTTGAAGGGCGAATACAGGATCAAGGCTTCTCGCGAAAACGTGTGGAAGATGATCAACGATCCGGAGGTGTTGAAGGCGTGCCTCCCGGGCTGCGAAAGCCTGCAGGGCAGTCCGGCGGAGGGCTTCATCGCGCGGGTGACGACGAAGATCGGTCCGATCAAGGCGACGTTTGAAGGCGCGGTAAAGCTTAGCAACATCGAGGCGCCGGCA
>NZ_JBNDHY010000847.1:0-231 GCF_056755315.1 Monashia sp. HAY1-2A | reverse complement strand
GGTCAATGATACCACCAATGGTCTTGTAAAACTGGGAACTAAGGCAGATGGGACCGCAAGGTCAGCAGGAGCAGACTTCGTCGCCAAGGACAATGGTCAGATTGGAGTCGGAACAAGCAGCCCAAATGCCAGTGCAGCGCTAGAAGTTGCTTCTACTAACAAAGGAATGCTTATTCCCAGAGTAGCTTTAACAGGTTCTACAGACCAAATAACCATACCTACTCCTGCTAC
>NZ_JBNDHY010000846.1:0-231 GCF_056755315.1 Monashia sp. HAY1-2A | reverse complement strand
CGACCGGAAGCATGCAAAGTGCTTGAACGACGAAGCGAGCCAAGGTGATTTCCGCGGACGGAATTGTCACGATCGCCAGTTTCGCAAAGATATCGATGATCGGCGACACGAGCACCGAAAGGAACATGAGCAGCAGGCCCATTGTTACTTCGGAGGAGACATTTGTGGTCGTCACGGCGCTGCTCATTCCAAGGTCCTCTGGTCAAGACCTTGCGGTTGCTTTATCGCACC
>NZ_JBNDHY010000845.1:0-231 GCF_056755315.1 Monashia sp. HAY1-2A | reverse complement strand
CCATCAGCGAGAAGAAGTGCATCGTGATGCCCACGGACACCGTCTATGGCATAGCGGCCGACGCTTTTTCTCCTTTGGCCGTAACCATGTTGCTCGCCTCCAAGGGCCGCAGCCGGCAGATGCCTCCTCCCGTGTTGATTCCCCGGGTAAATGCCCTGGACGGCCTGGCTACCGATGTACCTGCCGACGCGCGGGCATTGGCGCAGGCCTTTTGGCCCGGCGGGTTGACGT
>NZ_JBNDHY010000844.1:0-231 GCF_056755315.1 Monashia sp. HAY1-2A | reverse complement strand
GTCCCGCCGAGACCTGGTGAGGCCCGGGTGCACGTCTCCACGGAGCAGCGCCCGAGTTGACCGGGTCCGCCGGAGCGGGTAAGTTTGAAGGGTTGCCCCGGAGGCCGGGCCTGCGTGTGTGGGTGCTGTCTCTTATACACATCTCCGAGCCCACGAGACGCGTAGTAATCTGGGGTGGGGGGTTTTGTTTTTTGCAGGGGGGGGGGGGGGGGGGGGGGGGGGGGGGGGGGG
>NZ_JBNDHY010000843.1:0-231 GCF_056755315.1 Monashia sp. HAY1-2A | reverse complement strand
GCTTCGATGGTAAGGCGGACCATGCTTTCAAGCTCGCGCAGCAGGCCTGTCCGGGATCTCGCGGGCAGTCCTTCCAGCAAGGAGAGTTACGTCAGACGTGGTTCGCGGCGTTCAGCGTCGATTGCTGCTGCGGCCGCGCGACCAGCAGACTGCGGAGAAACTCGCGCGTCTGCACATCCGTCGAGTAGACGGTCACACTCTGCATTCCACGCGTAAGGAGCACCTTGTAGA
>NZ_JBNDHY010000842.1:0-231 GCF_056755315.1 Monashia sp. HAY1-2A | reverse complement strand
ACACTCTCTCCTTCGTCGGCAGCGTCAGATGTGTATAAGAGACAGGTCCTGGACGGCGGAGCGGTTGCCGGGCTGCGCGGCGTCGACGCGACCCTGCCGCCGGTGCCCGCGGGACGCGTGCACGACGTGACCCTGCGCCTCGAGGCTGTCTCTTATACACATCTCCGAGCCCACGAGACGCGTAGTAATCTGGGGGGGGGGGGTGTTCTGGGGGGGAGGGGGGGGGGGGGG
>NZ_JBNDHY010000841.1:0-231 GCF_056755315.1 Monashia sp. HAY1-2A | reverse complement strand
CCCCCCCCCCCCCCCTTCCCAAAAAAGAGACCCCCCCCCCAGATTACTACGCGTCTCGTGGGCTCGGAGATGTGTATAAGAGACAGGGTCGAGTCGGTCGAACGTCGCGCGCAGCCAGTCGTCGGTGAGGGGGTCGTCCCAGTCGAGGTCGTGGGGGCACGGCTCCAACGTTCCCGACACGAGCGGCTGTCTCTTATACACATCTGACGCTGCCGACGACGGAGAGAGTGT
>NZ_JBNDHY010000840.1:0-232 GCF_056755315.1 Monashia sp. HAY1-2A | reverse complement strand
AACAACCGCCCAACCGGGCAATGTGTCTGGTTCCCGCACGCCCGCATTTCCGGCGTTTCGGCGAACACCCAGAGATTCCTTCTGCTCAACCGGACGTGACCCAAGACTTGGGCGCCTCGTCGACGAGGCGCCTCGTGGGATCACCGGAAAACGAGGCGCCGCCACGCCCTCCCCAGAACCGCTCGGCGCGCGCCTCCACGGCGCGCGGGTCTCGGGGAGGCCCGAGGCGCTC
>NZ_JBNDHY010000839.1:0-232 GCF_056755315.1 Monashia sp. HAY1-2A | reverse complement strand
GGCTGGTGGCTGCTCATCGGGCTGGTCCCGTCCGTCGGCGCCATCGTACTCATCGTCTTCTTCGCCACCGAGGGCAACTGCGGCGCCAACCAGTACGGCGCGGACCCCAAGGGCATAGAGTCCGGCGCCGCCCCGGCGACCGTCTGCCGCGTCACCGCACGAAGGCCTCGACGCCGCCCACCTCAGGGTAGGCGGCGTCGCCGCGTGTCTGGGGTCCTTCGGGATCCGAACG
>NZ_JBNDHY010000838.1:0-232 GCF_056755315.1 Monashia sp. HAY1-2A | reverse complement strand
CGCCAACTTCCAGGGTGGCCGAAGCGTCCTTGAACTGGCCGCGGACCTTGCTGATGCCTGCGTGGCGAACGGTGAAACCGATCTCGCTGTGGGAAGCGTCGAGGGTCCAGGTGCCGGTGGTGACGGAAGCGGGGAGGGTCATCATGGTTGTTGCTCCTATAAGTAGTGGAAGGTACTGCGTGCTTGCCTGGTTGAAGCCAATTGCTTGAAGCGTCAACCGAGCTTCGTACCC
>NZ_JBNDHY010000837.1:0-232 GCF_056755315.1 Monashia sp. HAY1-2A | reverse complement strand
CTCCAGACGACTGTCGGCGACTTCTACGCTGTGGCTGAGACCGAGTAGACAAACCCCGCTTTGAGCCTCATCGCCCCGGCGAGCACGGCCTGACAGAGTGCGATCGCTGCGCCTCGGGACCTCAAGGCGAGACGGAGTGATGGTCAAAAGCCTGCAAAGACGCCCCGAAATCCGCGTTTCCAGCCGACCATCTGCAGGCAACGACTCTGGGATCCGTGGGCAAAATGTGGGC
>NZ_JBNDHY010000836.1:0-232 GCF_056755315.1 Monashia sp. HAY1-2A | reverse complement strand
GAAGTGATATCCGTTACAATAAGATTGAAACCATGACTCCTACGAATGCTGCTTTCGGAACGGGTTACAATATCAGCAATACGACTGCGACATTCTCTAATGCAAGTCCGCTGATCAGTACCAATATGACAGGTTCCAACGGTTATTTGCAGCTTAACGACCGTTATAACAAAATGGTGCTGCATGTTAACAGTTTTACGACAGCAGGACAAAGTTATTCAGACAATACAAC
>NZ_JBNDHY010000835.1:0-232 GCF_056755315.1 Monashia sp. HAY1-2A | reverse complement strand
CTTTGACGATCGCGGCAATCTGCTCCAGCAACCCGGTACGTTCAATCGGTGGCCGCGCCCAGGTCCCGGCCACCTCCACGAACAGGAAATTGAGTGCCAGCGACGCGAGCATGGCCGCGACGATGGTCAGCGCGATCCGCCGACTCAGCGGATCACGGCGCAGGAAGCGACGGATCATGAACGCGTGACCTTGGCGGTGAACATATAACCGCCGTTGCGCACGGTGCGGATC
>NZ_JBNDHY010000834.1:0-232 GCF_056755315.1 Monashia sp. HAY1-2A | reverse complement strand
CCCCCCCCCTTTTCTCAAAAAAAAGACGGCCCCCCCAGATTACTACGCGTCTCGTGGGCTCGGAGATGTGTATAAGAGACAGGAGACCGACAGCACCATGAGTACGGCCGTCCCGCGCTGACGGGAGGCCAGAGGAGACAAGCGTGAAGGTACTGCTGCTGGAGAACGTCCACCCCGTCGCCCCGGAGACTGTCTCTTATACACATCTGACGCTGCCGACGACGGAGAGAGT
>NZ_JBNDHY010000833.1:0-232 GCF_056755315.1 Monashia sp. HAY1-2A | reverse complement strand
GCGCGGCGCGTCCGAGGGTGAGTGTCTCGGCAGCAAGTTCCTCGCCAACATCCGCGAGGCCGACGCCATCTGCCAGGTCGTGCGCGCCGTCGAGGACGCCGACGTCGTCCACGTCGACGGCAAGATCAGCCCGGCGGGCGACATCGAGACGATCCACACCGCGCTGATCCTCGCCGACCTCCAGACGCTCGAGAAGGCGGTGCCGCGCCTCGAGAAGGAGGCCCGGGTCAAC
>NZ_JBNDHY010000832.1:0-209 GCF_056755315.1 Monashia sp. HAY1-2A | reverse complement strand
TCCGTCGTCGGCAGCGTCAGATGTGTATAAGAGACAGAGCCGGGGCTGCTACCCGGCTAGGTTCCCTGCTGCAGGATGCGGATGGCGTCACCGACTTCACCCAGGAACCCACCGAGCACTTCTACGGCTGTCTCTTATACACATCTCCGAGCCCACGAGACGCGTAGTAATCTGGGGGGGGGGCGTGTTGTCTTGGGAGGGGGGGGGGG
>NZ_JBNDHY010000831.1:0-233 GCF_056755315.1 Monashia sp. HAY1-2A | reverse complement strand
ATCGCCGCCCTGGGCAGCAGCCACCGCCGCCAGGCCCACGCCGGGGCGCTGGTCAGCGCCTGCGACGTGGCCGCCGCCCGGCTCAATGGCGACGATGAGGTGTCGGTGCTGCAGCTACTGCAGCAGACCCGGCATGACCTGGCCCGCGTGGCCGAACACGACACCCGCCTGGGCGAGGTGGACGCGCTGCTGGACAGCGCGGTCATCCAGCTGCACGAAGCGCTGGCCCTGCT
>NZ_JBNDHY010000830.1:0-233 GCF_056755315.1 Monashia sp. HAY1-2A | reverse complement strand
CGAACAGGGTTACCCCACCCTGCTCCACGAAGGCCGGCACCAGCGCGGTGCCTTCCTTGTCCAGGACGATGCGCTGGTAGCCGCCACCGGGAATGACCAGCAGGGCGGTGCCGTTGGGTCTGGCCGGGCGGTAGGCGACCAGGTACGGCGCGCTGACGTTGTCGATGTAACGGTCCGGCAGCGCGGGGTCGGCGCTGCGCTCGACCACGTTGGGCACCGCGGCGCGCTTGGGC
>NZ_JBNDHY010000829.1:0-233 GCF_056755315.1 Monashia sp. HAY1-2A | reverse complement strand
CCGTGCCGGGCTCGGCAGACGCGGCGTAGACCTAGACCACCTCACGAACAGTTCGCTCGCCTGAGTTGCGGACCCGGACCGTCACCGCGGGGCTCCCTGTCGCGCTTTCGTCCGTCGCGATCGTCTCGTAGGTCCAGTCGGTGTAGCCAAGCCCGTGACCGAACACGTAGGCCGGGCTGCTCCCTGCCCGTTCCCAGGCGCAGTAGCCGATGAAGACCCCTTCGGAGTAGGGG
>NZ_JBNDHY010000828.1:0-233 GCF_056755315.1 Monashia sp. HAY1-2A | reverse complement strand
AGCTGTCGGCGCCCGCGATCCCCCGCTCACGGCGGCCCGACGCCGCATAGATCCGGCGCACGACGTCCTAGATATCGGGATCCTCGATGGTCAGGTCGCGAACGTCGTGGTGCGCCGACACGGGGGCGAGCACGGCCGCCGCCGTCGTCCCGGCCGGGGTGAACGACAGGCGCTGCCGCAGTCCCTCGGACTCGCTCGCCACGAACGCTGCTTCGGGGAAGGTCGGCAGGTCG
>NZ_JBNDHY010000827.1:0-233 GCF_056755315.1 Monashia sp. HAY1-2A | reverse complement strand
CCATAGGATGAAACCTGACGAAAGGTACACCCACAATGGTCACACGCGAAGAAGTAGAAGCAGCATATGCCCGGACATCGGGCTGGGTGCGGCACACGCCCCTTGCTGAAAGCGGGAACCAGGAGCCTTATCACCTGTGGTTCAAGTGCGAATACATGCAGCACACCGGATCCTTCAAAGCCCGGGGTGCCTTCAACAGGTTGCTCACCGCGAAGGAGAACGGCCAGCTGGAC
>NZ_JBNDHY010000826.1:0-233 GCF_056755315.1 Monashia sp. HAY1-2A | reverse complement strand
GTTGTACCCGTCCACTCTGTACATGGTCCAGCAAATCATCGATGATCGCATGAACATTGCACTGTCCGGCTTTTATAGTAATTCCTTTATCAAAAATCTGTCCAAGTTTAAAATTATCATAGTTTACAGGATAAACTCCCAGCACAGAAACGATTCCGCCTCTTCTTACGGAGCTCATGCAGGCTTCTAAAACTTTAATGGAACCTTTCTCAAAATTGATCACGGCTTTCGCA
>NZ_JBNDHY010000825.1:0-233 GCF_056755315.1 Monashia sp. HAY1-2A | reverse complement strand
GGTCGACGGCGCATCCTCGGGCTTCGGTTTCTCGATGATCCCGGACACCAGCTCCAGGTCCGGACGGTAGGCGCGCGCGCTGACGATGCCGTACTGGCGCGTGTTCGCGCGCGGCACGTCCTGTACGGCGAGCACGCTGCACTTCTCGTACGCGTACAGGTCCGTCATCTGCGCCAGCACCGGCTTGTGGCCGTCGGCCGTGTCCATGAAGTCGTCCGCGAGCAGCACGGCGA
>NZ_JBNDHY010000824.1:0-233 GCF_056755315.1 Monashia sp. HAY1-2A | reverse complement strand
ACGTGGCGCTGCAATCAGCCCGCTGTCCCGGTAAGGGGCCAGGGTGACCAGGTCACCCAGATCAACCCGCCCACAGAACAGCAGCCGCAGCGTGTCGCCGCGGTTCTCGTGCAGGGCGCGCTTGATGAAAGCGGTCACCAGCAGCAGCCCTTCCAGGTAGGCGCCATCCTTGGTGAAGCACACCCGCCCGCGTACATCACCGCCCCGGAAGATGCGGGCCGCACTGCGGTAGC
>NZ_JBNDHY010000823.1:0-233 GCF_056755315.1 Monashia sp. HAY1-2A | reverse complement strand
CTGTAAGGTGTCTTCGGTGGCGATAAACTGCATCAGCGAAACCAGTGCGTTGAAGGTAAAGACCAGCGCGATACCAAACAGCACCACACCGGAGCTGGCAACGCGCGTCCAGCGGGTGATACCGTCGAGCATCAGTGCGGCAAATAAGGCAAAAATGAAGGCGTTGGCGGAGATA
The DNA here is from genome assembly GCF_056755315.1 of Monashia sp. HAY1-2A. Taxonomy (NCBI): domain Bacteria; kingdom Bacillati; phylum Actinomycetota; class Actinomycetes; order Micrococcales; family Intrasporangiaceae; genus Intrasporangium; species Monashia sp. HAY1-2A. The sequence goes on along the minus strand of NZ_JBNDHY010000823.1, from coordinate 58 downwards.
AACCATTGATCCGGCACGCCGGGAATCCCAATGCCAAGCACAATCGCCAGCGCCGCAC
>NZ_JBNDHY010000822.1:0-233 GCF_056755315.1 Monashia sp. HAY1-2A | reverse complement strand
CCCACGACGCCGTCGGCTCGACGAGGCCGACGCCGAGGTAGCTCAGCGTCGCATCGTAGGTGATGTAGGCCGGGACCGCGATCGAGGCGGACACGATGATGGGGCCCACGAGGTTGGGCAGGATCTCATTGAAGAGGATCTGGCGGGTGGGGACCCCGATGGCCCGGGCCGCCTGGACGAAGTCGCGCTCGCGCAGGCTCGTCACATCACCGCGGACGAGTCGGGCCAGGCCC
>NZ_JBNDHY010000821.1:0-233 GCF_056755315.1 Monashia sp. HAY1-2A | reverse complement strand
CCCCCCCCCCCCCCCCCCCCCCCCCCCCCCCCCCCCCCCCCCCCCCCCCCCTCCCCAAAACAAAACCCCCCCCCCCCCGATTACTACGCGTCTCGTGGGCTCGGAGATGTGTATAAGAGACAGGTGCTAGGCCGCTACACAACGGGGCCGTGAGCGGTGCCGATCGCTCGGCACAGGAGAGAACCTTACCGGTTGGCGAGGATTTCTCCGAATCGGCTCTCTCGGGAGAGAAC
>NZ_JBNDHY010000820.1:0-233 GCF_056755315.1 Monashia sp. HAY1-2A | reverse complement strand
AGATCTACACTCCCTCCGTCGTCGGCGGCGTCAGATGTGTAGAAGAGACAACCACCGCACGGGCCCGCGTCGCCGAGCTGCACGGCCTCGGTGTAGCCGAGGCGCGGCTCTACGGCACCGACGAGAACGACGGGGTCGGCGGCACCGGGTCTGTCTCTTATACACATCTCCGAGCCCACGAGACGCGTAGTAATCTGGGGGGGGGGGGGGGTGTTTGGAGGGGGGGGGGGGGG
>NZ_JBNDHY010000819.1:0-233 GCF_056755315.1 Monashia sp. HAY1-2A | reverse complement strand
CCCCCCCCCCCCCCCCCAAAAAAAAACACCGCACCCCAGATTACTACGCGTCTCGTGGGCTCGGAGATGTGTATAAGAGACAGCCTCGGGAGCGGTGGTGTGAGGGATAGACCGCGGCTCGCTCGTCACTTCCCGTCCGTGAGTCCGACGCCGTCGATCAGGAACCTCGGCTTGCTCCTGTCTCTTATACACATCTGACGCTGCCGACGACGGAGAGAGTGTAGATTTAGGTG
>NZ_JBNDHY010000818.1:0-234 GCF_056755315.1 Monashia sp. HAY1-2A | reverse complement strand
CCGGGAGCCAGCGCGCTGTCGATCTGCACGAGGTAGCGGTCGTCCTGCATCGAAAGCCACGTCGAGTGGCGCATGCAGAACCCCCAGTCGCGGGCGTAGTACCCAGTGCGATATGGAATTGGGTTCGGCTGGTCCGGCAAGGTATGCGCATGTGCGGCCAGTTCTTCCCGGGAAATCTCCTTCTCTACCGGTGCGCTGTAGCCGACAACGTGGAGATTGCTCTCGGCGAAATCG
>NZ_JBNDHY010000817.1:0-234 GCF_056755315.1 Monashia sp. HAY1-2A | reverse complement strand
CGCTTTGGTCAACCGCCCACGGGTGCTGTTGCTTGATGAGCCGTTGGGCGCGCTCGATTTGAAATTGCGCGAGCAGATGCAAAGCGAACTGAAGAAGCTGCAACGCCAACTCGGCATCACTTTTATCTTCGTCACCCACGACCAGACCGAAGCACTGTCGATGTCCGACCGTGTCGCGGTATTCAACAAGGGCCGCATTGAACAGGTCGACACCCCACGCAATCTGTACATGAA
>NZ_JBNDHY010000816.1:0-234 GCF_056755315.1 Monashia sp. HAY1-2A | reverse complement strand
ATCTGGTCGGGTGCCGTGAACGGGACCTGCTCCCCGGTCTCCACCACGCGAACCATCGACCGGCTGTTTGAAAGCGCTCCGCCAACGGATTTAAGTCCGGACCCCAGCATGAAGAGCGTAGCGTCAAGAGTATGCGCAAACGGCACGTGCAACATCGAGGCTCCGTTCGCCATATCAAGCGTGTAGAGATAGGTCTCGTTGATCTCCTCGCCCCATATAATACCGGAGCCGAGG
>NZ_JBNDHY010000815.1:0-234 GCF_056755315.1 Monashia sp. HAY1-2A | reverse complement strand
ATCCTGTCGTAGTCGCGCTGGAAAGCGGCGGCATCAGCCACCTTCTGGTTCTTGCCGGCGATGGTTACCCGCACCGGGTACCGCATCAGCCCGGCCACCGCGGCACGGTCGCCTGCGGCAACACCGCGCTGCAGTTCGTTGAACACACTTTCGTACGGGGCGGCATCCCCCAGCAGCTTGGTAATGCGCTCGCGTGCGCCACCCTCGGCTTCGGCAGATGCATCCGCAGGCGAC
>NZ_JBNDHY010000814.1:0-234 GCF_056755315.1 Monashia sp. HAY1-2A | reverse complement strand
CGACTACCTCGTCCCGCTCGACCAGGACCATGCCCGCTACGCCGTCGAGACGCTGGAGCCGCAGGCCCACGACAGCTTCTTCCGCTGGGGCTTCTTCAACAGCGTGCTGGAAAAGAAGGAAGCCTATTCGGACTACGTGTTCGAGGACGAGGCCGAGCGCCTGCTGGCCGCCGAGCCGGAACTGGCCGCGAAGTTCGGCGCGTGGAAGGCCGCCAATCCGGACCTGCTGAAGGA
>NZ_JBNDHY010000813.1:0-234 GCF_056755315.1 Monashia sp. HAY1-2A | reverse complement strand
GGGCAGCCCGACGACGCGTCCGGCCGACGGCTCGTAGACGTCGAGCCCGTCGGCACCGGTCGCCGGCAGCGCTAGGACGACGTGTAGCGGCAGGGTCGGGCTGCCGATGTAGAGGACGGCCGGGCGTCCCGGGCCGAAGGCGGAAACGAGGTGGTCGTAGGCCCGTTCGAGCCGCGCACGTGACCCGAGCAGGAACCACTGGACCTGCCACCGTGCCCCGTGCGCCCCGGCCCC
>NZ_JBNDHY010000812.1:0-234 GCF_056755315.1 Monashia sp. HAY1-2A | reverse complement strand
CGCGTTGAGGACGGCCCACCGGGTCAGCGGGGCCCGTCTCGGAACGCTCCTGCACGACGCACGGACCCTGCAGCTGGCCGTCCTCAACGCATGCGAGGGTGCACGGACGTCCGGCCGCGACGCGTTCTCCGGCGCCGGGCAGGCCCTCGTGCGCCAGGGTCTGCACGCGGTCGTGGCGATACAGACGGAGATCTCAGACCGCGCGGCGCTCGTGTTCAGCCACGAGTTCTATTG
>NZ_JBNDHY010000811.1:0-234 GCF_056755315.1 Monashia sp. HAY1-2A | reverse complement strand
GGGATCGACTCGGCGGTGAGGATGATGAGGTAGAGGCCGCGGAACAGCAGCATGCAGGCCAGCGTGACGATGAAGGCCGGGATGCCGACGTAGGCGACCCAGAAGCACTGCCAGATGCCGAAGAGGATCCCGAGCGCCAGCCCCAGCAGGACGGCAGCCGGCCACGGCAGGTCGAACTCCGCCATCGCCAGTGCAACAGTCGCACCGACGAAGGCACACGACGAGCCGACCGAC
>NZ_JBNDHY010000810.1:0-234 GCF_056755315.1 Monashia sp. HAY1-2A | reverse complement strand
CCGCCGCAACGCGCAGGCGGCGAAAGGCGGCTGAAGCTCGGCGCGACGCGGGCAGGCTGCTCACATCGATATGTGACGGCCTGTTCCTCAGGCAATAGCGAGCCCGCGCAGCGCGGGGACGACGTCGTGCAGTCGCGCCACTTCGAAGGTGGGCAGCGCATGCGTGTCGTTGGCGAGGCCGCCGGGATTGAACCAGCAGCTTTCGATGCCGAAGCGGTTGGCGCCGAGGATGTC
>NZ_JBNDHY010000809.1:0-204 GCF_056755315.1 Monashia sp. HAY1-2A | reverse complement strand
TCCGTCGTCGGCAGCGTCAGATGTGTATAAGAGACAGGCAGTCCCTGGCGGCAGCCCTGGCCGGCACGCCGGCCCCGGTGCGCACGCGGTCCCGGAGGCTGCCGAGCACGTACTGGCTCCTGTCTCTTATACACATCTCCGAGCCCACGAGACGCGTAGTAATCTGGGGGGGGGGGTTTTTTTTGTGGAAAGGGGGGGGGGGGG
>NZ_JBNDHY010000808.1:0-234 GCF_056755315.1 Monashia sp. HAY1-2A | reverse complement strand
CCCCCCCCCCCCCCCCCCCCCCCCCCCCCCCCCCCCCCCAAAACGCACACCCCCCCCCCAGATTACTACGCGTCTCGTGGGCTCGGAGATGTGTATAAGAGACAGGATGGTGGGTCACGCCCTCGTGCCAGGCCGAGAAGACGAGGACGTGGGAGGCCGGCGACCCCGGGTCCCGGTCTGCCGCGCCGTCAACGTGGGCGGTCGGTGGCTGGAAGAGATCTACACACTCCCACA
>NZ_JBNDHY010000807.1:0-234 GCF_056755315.1 Monashia sp. HAY1-2A | reverse complement strand
ACACTCTCTCCGTCGTCGGCAGCGTCAGATGTGTATAAGAGACAGCTTGCCGACGCCGCGCAGGCCGGTGAGCACGATCGAGCGCATCGCGCGCGGACGCTCCGAGCGCTCGAGGACGACGTCGAAGGTGCGCAGCTGCTCGTCGCGGCCCTGTCTCTTATACACATCTCCGAGCCCACGAGACGCGTAGTAATCTGGGGGGGCAACTTCCTCCCTAAGAAGAGGGGGGGGGGG
>NZ_JBNDHY010000806.1:0-234 GCF_056755315.1 Monashia sp. HAY1-2A | reverse complement strand
CCCCCCCCCCCCCCCCACACCCCACCCCCCCACCCCCCAGATTACTACGCGTCGCGTGGGCTCGGAGATGTGTATAAGAGACAGGGACGGCACCGAGATCATGGTCGTGACGCCGGTCGGCTCCCCGTGCGGGCGCAACCTGCGCGAGACCGGTCAGGCCAGCCAGACGCCGTCGCGCATCAGGGCTGTCTCTTATACACATCTCCGAGCCCACGAGACGCGTAGTAGTCTGGG
>NZ_JBNDHY010000805.1:0-234 GCF_056755315.1 Monashia sp. HAY1-2A | reverse complement strand
CGTCGACCGCCGGCTTGCCCGCGGCCTGACAGTCGTCGGAGATCTGCGGCAGGTACTTCTCGGCCTGGGTCGAGCCGGTCACCACCGCGATCTTGTGTCCGCACAGCGTCATCTGGTCCGTGATGCTCAGCTTGAGCGGGTTGCCCTTGGCGATCACCAGCGAGGACCCGGCCGACCAGTAGGTGACCATGTCCAGCACCTTGAGCCGCTCCGGGGTCGGGCTCATGTTCGTCG
>NZ_JBNDHY010000804.1:0-235 GCF_056755315.1 Monashia sp. HAY1-2A | reverse complement strand
AGCCAATGCACGCTGGTCACTGGATTTTGTCCACGACCAGTTCGCCCGCGGCAGGCGCTTCCGCGCGTTCAATGTCGTGGACGAAGCGACACGCGAGTGCCTGGCTGCGATCCCGGATACATCGATCTCGGGGTCGTGTCGCACGCGAACTGACCACGCTCATCGAGCGCCGCGGCAAGCCAGGTATGATCGTTTCCGATACGGGGACGGAGTTTACCTCGACACAATCCTAGCT
>NZ_JBNDHY010000803.1:0-235 GCF_056755315.1 Monashia sp. HAY1-2A | reverse complement strand
CCTTCTGAAGAGCCAAAGCAAGAAGAAGTAAAACCTGAGCAGGTAATCACTGCAGAAGAAACTTCATCAGCTGCGGCGAAGAAAAAAAGAAAAAGAGTAACCCCGGCGAATACAGCTCCTACAGAGATTCTGCAAGAAAAGCAGGAAACCCCTAAAAACACAGAAACTCAGGAATCTGCTCCAGCAGAAGAAAGGCCAAACATCCCTCAGAACCAGGCCAGACCTCAAAGAGGAC
>NZ_JBNDHY010000802.1:0-235 GCF_056755315.1 Monashia sp. HAY1-2A | reverse complement strand
GGGTCGTTGACGTCCGGTGAAATCGACGCCGTGTGCGACGTCGGGCCCAGCGCGCCGGCCACCCAGTGGGGACGCTCCGGCGTGCGCGCGGTCCTCGCGTCGGCCTCGCGGCGGGCCAGTACTGCCGACGCGTGGTTGATCTCGTAGGCGATGTCCTCCATGCCGGAGTCCGACAGCGGGATCGCCGTGGCGTTGAGGGCGTTCGTCTCGATGATGTCGGCGCCGGCCTCGAGGT
>NZ_JBNDHY010000801.1:0-235 GCF_056755315.1 Monashia sp. HAY1-2A | reverse complement strand
GCTCAAGGACGCCGTCAACGAGGCCTGCCGCGACTGGGTGACCAACGTCTAGACGACGCACTACGTCCTCGGCACGCTCACCGGTCCGCACCCCTCCCCCGAGATGGTCCGCGACTTCCACCGCATCATCGGCGTCGAGGCCCGCCAACAAGTCCTCGACCGCGTCGGGCGCCTGCCCGACGGCGTGTGCGCGTGCGTCGGCGGCGGCTCGAACGCCATGGGCATCTTCCACCGG
>NZ_JBNDHY010000800.1:0-235 GCF_056755315.1 Monashia sp. HAY1-2A | reverse complement strand
GTGCTGCCCGAGTCGGTGGGTCCGCAGGACGCGTTCGAGCGACTCTCCGAGGTGCGTCGCAAGGTCGCGCACGTGGTGTCCGACTCCGGGGAGCTCGTGGGCATCATCACCCGCGGCGGGGCCCTGCGCGCCGGCCTCTACAGCCCCGCGGTTGAAGCATCGGGCCGGCCGCGGGTCGCCGCCGCGGTGGTCATCAACGGCGCAGTCGCCGCGCAAGCGTCCGAGGTCCCGAACG
>NZ_JBNDHY010000799.1:0-235 GCF_056755315.1 Monashia sp. HAY1-2A | reverse complement strand
CATCCCGGGCGTCCAGGTATCGCGTGAAATCACGGGCGAAGGCGTCAACGTCCAGATCCGCGGTCTCGGTACGAGCTTCACGAAAGTGCTGTTGAACGGCGCGCCCGTCGCCGTTGCGTCGACCGGCACGACCGACGCCCAGAGTTCGAACCGCGAGGTCGACCTCGACCTGCTGCCGACTGACCTGTTCACGAAACTGACGGTCAGCAAGAGCCCGACGGCATCGATGCTGGAA
>NZ_JBNDHY010000798.1:0-235 GCF_056755315.1 Monashia sp. HAY1-2A | reverse complement strand
TGATCGTCTTCGCGTGCCTGATGGAAGGCCTGTTCTTCTACGTCGGCTTCACGCAGATCCTGGCGCTGGGTCGCCAGAACAAGATGACCGGCGCGGCCGAGCAGTACCAGTACATCCTGCGCGACGAGTCGATGCACTGCAACTTCGGCATCGACCTGATCAACCAGATCAAGCTCGAGAACCCGCACCTGTGGACGCCTGAATTCCGCGCGGAGATCAAGGCGCTGTTCCAGAA
>NZ_JBNDHY010000797.1:0-235 GCF_056755315.1 Monashia sp. HAY1-2A | reverse complement strand
AGCTTGAGGAGTTTCTTGACCATATCATCTATACGGACGCTTGGGGCCGCGAGTTCTGGAAGCCGCATCCAAGAGCGTTCGAAGCCGTGCAGGAATGGTCCGGCGTGCCGCCCTCGGATCTGGTTTACATCGCCGATAATCCGTCAAAGGATTTTATCGCCCCAAGGCAGCTGGGTTGGTGGACGATCCAGATTGCGCGCGTGGGGCGCATCCATATGCGGGAACACTCGATTCC
>NZ_JBNDHY010000796.1:0-235 GCF_056755315.1 Monashia sp. HAY1-2A | reverse complement strand
AGATAAGAGCGTTATTCTTTCCTACAATTTTCAATGTTTTATCATCAGTAGTCGACAAAAGGGGAGTTTGCTTAAGAAGATCAAAAGTTGTATTTCCTTTGGCTACCGGAGAAGCTGCAACATCATATACGAAACGGTCGCTTTGTTTTTTGAAAACCTGTTTTGTTAAGGTTACTCCTTCAATGCTTTTTGTTTTTAACGTGTCCTGTTTTTTTTCCTGAGCGAAAGTAAGTCC
>NZ_JBNDHY010000795.1:0-235 GCF_056755315.1 Monashia sp. HAY1-2A | reverse complement strand
TGATCACGCCGCCCTCGAGCCTCGACGCGCTGCGGCGCGGGTACCCCGTCCAGGTGGGGGCGCCCGCGCCACCCGACGCGTGAGGCGTCAGTCCACCGCGATCCCGCCGGACCTACGGCTCAGGCGAGTCCGAGGTCCTCGAGGGTGTAGACGAAGCGGTACTCGACACCGGCCTCGTCGTTGATGCGCTCGCCGGCGCCGGTGGCGCGGTCGGCGATCGTCGCCACCACCACGC
>NZ_JBNDHY010000794.1:0-235 GCF_056755315.1 Monashia sp. HAY1-2A | reverse complement strand
CCCCCCCCCCCCCCCCCCCAAACAAAACCCCCCCGCCCCCGATTACTACGCGTCTCGTGGGCTCGGAGATGTGTATAAGAGACAGCGCCCGGACCGAACGGCTCCAGCTCTGTGACACGCTCGACCGGCTCGGCCCGGACGCACCCACCCTGTGCGAGGTCGCGGGTGGCCCAGCCCTCGCACCTGTCTCTTATACACATCTGACGCTGCCGACGACGGAGAGAGTGTAGATCTC
>NZ_JBNDHY010000793.1:0-235 GCF_056755315.1 Monashia sp. HAY1-2A | reverse complement strand
GTGAGGCAGAGGAAGAGGAACGCGAGCATGGGGTGCGCGATCCGGATGTCGACGCCGCGGCTAACGACGAGCACGAGCGCCGCGACCTGCGCGAGCCCGACGATCGCCGGTGCGAGCCAGCCGCCGAGCGCGGTGCGCACCGAGCGCTGGCGACAGCGGCCGCACGAAGAGGAACAGGACGTAGGCGCCGATCCAGAGGGCCATGGCCGAGACGATCGGCAACCCCGTCGGCGTC
>NZ_JBNDHY010000792.1:0-212 GCF_056755315.1 Monashia sp. HAY1-2A | reverse complement strand
CCCCCCCCCCTCCCCCCCAAACCCCCCCCCCCCCCCCCCCGATTACTACGCGTCTCGTGGGCTCGGAGATGTGTATAAGAGACAGGTCGGACAGGCGTGCGATGTCGCGTCCGCGCCACAGCACTTGGCCGCCGGTGGGTCGCAGGATGCCGGCTCGGGCAAGACGACGCTGCTGCTGTCTCTTATACACATCTGACGCTGCCGACGACGGA
>NZ_JBNDHY010000791.1:0-211 GCF_056755315.1 Monashia sp. HAY1-2A | reverse complement strand
CCCCCCCCTCCCCTCTCCCCAACAACCGCACGCCCCCCCAGATTACTACGCGTCTCGTGGGCTCGGAGATGTGTATAAGAGACAGGTTCCACGAGTTCACCGAGCTGGTCGACCGGCTGCTGCGCGAGGAGCGCGTCACGGCGCAGGGACGCGTCTGGACGTCGTGCGCGGCGTCTGTCTCTTATACACATCTGACGCTGCCGACGACGGA
>NZ_JBNDHY010000790.1:0-236 GCF_056755315.1 Monashia sp. HAY1-2A | reverse complement strand
CTGCTGGATGACCTCGCCGTCGCGCAGGATGGCGATCTTGTCGCCAAGCCGCAATGCTTCATCGAGATCATGGGTGATGAAGACCACGGTCTTCTTCAGCTCTTTCTGCAGGTTGAGCAGCACTGTCTGCATGTCGACGCGGATCAGGGGATCGAGGGCCGAATAGGCCTCGTCCATCAACAGGATCTCTGCATCGTTGGTGAGTGCGCGGGCAAGGCCGACGCGCTTTTGCATGC
>NZ_JBNDHY010000789.1:0-236 GCF_056755315.1 Monashia sp. HAY1-2A | reverse complement strand
CATGCAGCGCCGCGGCCTGTCGCTGCTTGCCAAGCGCAACAACGGCGCCGAAATGGCTTCGGCATTGAGGCAGCAGGCGCAGGTGCTTGCGAGCGCTGCGGCTTTCACGGCTCCGGTGCCACTCCCGTAGCCCGCTCATCCGACCGAAATCGCCGCCACCAAGCCGATCGAACCAGCCTCCGGCCCAACGGCGGCTGCCGACGCGGCTTCCGCCAAACCTGCGCCTGCCGTGGCCC
>NZ_JBNDHY010000788.1:0-236 GCF_056755315.1 Monashia sp. HAY1-2A | reverse complement strand
GGCTGCCCTCCGCCCAGGTGAGCCCGGAGTCGCTGCCTTGACCCGACGGCGCGGGGATGGACCCGACGACGCGGCCGTTCTCCGGGTCGATCTTCTGGATCCGCGAATCAGCGATCTGGTAGAGGTGGCGCCCGTCGAAGGCCGTCCCGGCATCCGCCGCGCAGGGCAGCGTGCGCTGGACCTCGCCGGTGGCCGGATCGATCGCCAGCAGGCCCAGCGCCGTCGCGGCCCAGACG
>NZ_JBNDHY010000787.1:0-236 GCF_056755315.1 Monashia sp. HAY1-2A | reverse complement strand
CTCAGAATCTTTTCAATGAAGGCAGCGAGTACGGAAACTGGGAGATTGATAAGAAACTGTCCGTCCTTACAGAATACGGTCGCGGAGACATTATTGTTATTGCGATTGAACATGGAAGCGAGGACAGAATCAAAGAATATATTTTTGATAATGACCATGTTGCCAACGGTTCCGAAGGAAAAAAATACATACGTTTTATTACCGATACGCTGAAACCTTTTGTTGATGAACATTAC
>NZ_JBNDHY010000786.1:0-236 GCF_056755315.1 Monashia sp. HAY1-2A | reverse complement strand
GCAATTTACGCCACGGCCGGGCCCGCAGCCCTGGCGTGCTGTATGATGTTCTCCTCGGGCCGGTTCTCAGCCCTTGGCATCTCCCGCGCCGCCGCCAGGGCCACCCGTGGGTCGTCGTCACTCGTCGCGAGCGCGGTCCGCACCACGTCGTCCACCCCCACCCGTCCACCCCTTTGCGTCAACCTGCGTTGACGACGCGACGCCCGCTCGGCCAAGGCGTCAACCGTGGTTGACGC
>NZ_JBNDHY010000785.1:0-236 GCF_056755315.1 Monashia sp. HAY1-2A | reverse complement strand
GGGGACACCTGACGACCGAGGTCCATCTGTGCCGGCGGCGCCGGCTTGAACTCGGCGGCCGGCGACCCCTCGCGCGGCAAGCCTCGCAAGTAGACGGTCATCGCCTGCACATCGGCATCGGTCAGATGCTGGAGGCTCTCCGCGACCACGTCCGCCATCGGCCCGGGCGCCGCGTCCTTCGGCGACCAGCCGGATCGTAGCCAGGAGCGCAGCTCGGCCTCGGACCAGTCCTGCAC
>NZ_JBNDHY010000784.1:0-236 GCF_056755315.1 Monashia sp. HAY1-2A | reverse complement strand
ACCGGACGTGGGCGAACCCGGTCACCGAGAACCCGGGGGTCGGCAACACAGAAGTCTGGGAGGTGCACAACTTCACCGCCGACGCCCACCCCATCCACGTGCACGAAACGACCTTCGAGGTGGTCGACCGGCAGGCGCTCGTCACCAACGCCGATGGGGAGACCGAGCCGCCGGCACGGCTCGTGGGCGCCCCGCGCCCGTCCGAGGCCTGGGAGACCGGTTTCAAGGACACCGTC
>NZ_JBNDHY010000783.1:0-236 GCF_056755315.1 Monashia sp. HAY1-2A | reverse complement strand
ACCTGAACCTTGGCTACTTGGGAGTCAGCTCCCGCCTGCCAAAGAACCTCAATCCTAGGTATGGCAATCCGCCCTCCCACCAGCCAGCTACCGTTGGCATAGTTTGCATCAATGGCCCGCTTGTAAGCACCACCAGACTCCGTAGTCGTATCAGTCGCAAGGCCCCACGGTCCCAGATCACCAGTCTCCGTCGCGTAAGAGTACGTCGCGTACCAGTACCCAATGAACGCCTCCAG
>NZ_JBNDHY010000782.1:0-236 GCF_056755315.1 Monashia sp. HAY1-2A | reverse complement strand
CGTGTACCTGGCCGCCGCCTCGGCCTTCCACGCCTTGATGGCATCGCGGCCCGTGTAGGTGCGCCCCTCGTCCTTCACGACCGCCTGGGCGGTGAAGCATCGGGCAAGGCTGTCCGGGTTCTGCCTGTCGGCGGCGAAGTAGGCGGCGATGGGATCGGGAAGGATCGATTCGTTCATGACGAGACTCCTTTCAGGCTTCGAAGTCCCTAGCTTCCGCCCGATGGAGACATTAGAGA
>NZ_JBNDHY010000781.1:0-236 GCF_056755315.1 Monashia sp. HAY1-2A | reverse complement strand
CCGTCTGCGCTGCGCAGAAAGACCGAATCCCAACCCAGCTCGGCGGCCAGCGGCTCATTCAGGACGAGCAGCAGCGCCGCGACGGGATCCTCCGCGCGCCACGCCACCGCCAGCTCCGGAAGCTCCCGAGCGAACCGGCTCTCCAGAGTCACGCTTGCCTCCGCTACGCCGCTCATCCCCACAACATAACTCCGCATCCGACCCGGAAGGGCCGCCGAGCCAGACCCCGCCGGGAG
>NZ_JBNDHY010000780.1:0-236 GCF_056755315.1 Monashia sp. HAY1-2A | reverse complement strand
GAGCAAGCCCGCTCCCACAGGGATTTGTGTTGGTCAGATGAGTTGATTCGACTGAATCAAGCCAACCCCGGCCGTCTGCATCCGCTCCATCGCCGCTGCCAGTGATCCATCCCTGTCAATGGCACGACAGGCGTCCAGCACCACGAACGTGTTGAACCCCGCCGCCCGGGCATCCAGCGCGGAAAACATCACGCAGAAATCCAGCGCCAGACCGACCATGTACACCGTGTCGATAC
>NZ_JBNDHY010000779.1:0-236 GCF_056755315.1 Monashia sp. HAY1-2A | reverse complement strand
CAGCCGCGCGTGGACGGTCTGGGCCGAGGTGAACTCGTCTTAACGGCCGAGCATCTCGGCCACCGCGGCCTGCTGGCGCGTGGGCCGCCGGGTGCTGCCTGTGGCCGTTCCGCGGCCCGGGTTCGTCATCCTGCTCATCGCGTCGTCCTCGTCATCGCCTCGTCTGTCGGGCCGTTCGGGTCGGTCACGCCCTCGTGCTCGTGGCCGCCGTGCTCGTCGTAGTGCCTCTCGTGCGC
>NZ_JBNDHY010000778.1:0-236 GCF_056755315.1 Monashia sp. HAY1-2A | reverse complement strand
CCCCCCCCCCCCCCCCTCTTCCCAAACACGAAACCCCCCCCCCAGATTACTACGCGTCTCGTGGGCTCGGAGATGTGTATAAGAGACAGCCACGAGGTCGGGGTGCTTCTTGCTCAGCTCCTGGGCCAGCTGCTGGACGGTGTCGCGGATGGCCGACCCACGAGGCGAAGTCCTCGCGCAGCTTCCTGTCTCTTATACACATCTCCGAGCCCACGAGACGCGTAGTAATCTGGGGG
>NZ_JBNDHY010000777.1:0-236 GCF_056755315.1 Monashia sp. HAY1-2A | reverse complement strand
CCCCCCCCCCCCCTTTTCACAAGCACAAACCCGCCCCCCCAGATTACTACGCGTCTCGTGGGCTCGGAGATGTGTATAAGAGACAGGTGCGGCCAAGATCCGCGAGTTCGCCGAGGCCGTCGGATCCACCGACCCGGTCCACGTCGACGTCATCGCGCCGCCGACCTTCGCGGTCCTCATCGCCCAGCCTGTCTCTTATACACATCTCCGAGCCCACGAGACGCGTAGTAATCTGG
>NZ_JBNDHY010000776.1:0-236 GCF_056755315.1 Monashia sp. HAY1-2A | reverse complement strand
CGGCAGCGTCAGATGTGTATAAGAGACAGACCTCGTGGCTGTCTTCGTCGAGGGTGAGGTCCCCGACGACGAGCGTCGAGTCGGCCGCCGACACGGCGACGGTCGTGCGACGCATGGGGGCGCGGACGCGCGCCACGACCTCCTCGAGCGAGAAGGGCTTGGTGACGGAGTCGTCGCCGCCGGCCGTCAGGCCCGAGACCCGGTCCTCGACGGCGTCCTTGGCGGTGAGGAACAGG
>NZ_JBNDHY010000775.1:0-236 GCF_056755315.1 Monashia sp. HAY1-2A | reverse complement strand
CGCCCCGCCGCGATCGTCGACGCCTTGGACCTCCTGCGCCCCATCTACAAGCCGACCGCCGCCTACGGCCACTTCGGCCGCACCAAGGCCGACGGCGTCGACAACGCCTTCACCTGGGAGCTGTCTCTTATACACATCTCCGAGCCCACGAGACGCGTAGTAATCTGGGGGGGGGGGGTTTTTGTTTAGGGAGGGGGGGGGGGGGGGGGGGGGGGGGGGGGGGGGGGGGGGGGGGG
>NZ_JBNDHY010000774.1:0-237 GCF_056755315.1 Monashia sp. HAY1-2A | reverse complement strand
GCATCGTTACGTACTAGGGCCTCGAGCAACACCCACAGCCGGCCCGGGTTGACCGGCACCGGGATGTACCGCGCCCCTACGAGCAGCCCGCGAGCCAGCGCGGACTCGGCCATCCGCCCCGAGGCCCTGAGCATGGCCAGCCTCTGTCGCGCGACCCTGTCTTCGTCGCCGGTGATCTTGAGGACCCCCGGGGAGCTGTGGGGGCTGGGGTAGTGGACCGTCGTCGCCGCGCAGCTC
>NZ_JBNDHY010000773.1:0-237 GCF_056755315.1 Monashia sp. HAY1-2A | reverse complement strand
GGCATGTAATCCGGCACCTCGACGACGGCCAGACGCACTTCGTAATGCTTGCCTGCCGTTGTAGCCGGAAGTACCGACGTAAGTTTCTGAATAGTTTCAGTCGGGTTATCACTGGCTACGCTGGCACAGAACAGTTGCCCCGGATGGCAAAAGCCGACCATCATTGGCGGCGGTGGCAGCATGCCCTCGCCGTGGAAGGGTGGCAACCCGTGCGGCTGTTCTATCGGTGATTGGGGA
>NZ_JBNDHY010000772.1:0-237 GCF_056755315.1 Monashia sp. HAY1-2A | reverse complement strand
CGCCACCGCCGGTCGGCTCCCCGACAAGACGGGGATCAAGCTCTACCAGCTCGAGTTGACATGTTCGGCGCTGCTCGCGGCAGCCGTTCAGGTGGCCGGGCAGCTGCGTGCCGCAGGACTCTAACCCGGCGACCGCGTCAGCCTCATCCTGCCAAACCTGCCGGCCTACCCCGTCGCGTTCTACGGGACCCTTCTTGCCTGCGGCGTCGTCGTGCCGATGAACCCGCTCCTCAAGGC
>NZ_JBNDHY010000771.1:0-237 GCF_056755315.1 Monashia sp. HAY1-2A | reverse complement strand
GTGCGGAAGCTGGGCATTCCCGGCCGGGATGAAACCGCGTTCGGGGCTTTGGCGTGGTCCCGGGGTGATGTGCTCCGGATCGTCAACAAACCCTTGAGGGACCTCATTCTTGCCCGGGGCATCTCCCAGGCGGCCTTGGACGCCGTCGAAGCCCGGGAGCGTTCGGAACTGCTGCGCCGGGCCAGGGAGTACCCGGGGACGGATCACGATCTCCGTGGGAAGACTGTCGTCCTGGTA
>NZ_JBNDHY010000770.1:0-237 GCF_056755315.1 Monashia sp. HAY1-2A | reverse complement strand
AGCCATGGGCGAACTCGTCTCCACGGCCGGTTGCCAGCTTGAAGGCCGCGTCGCGGTCCGCCAGCCCGGAAAGATCTCCGGAAAGGTCGAAGAGTTGCTGGGCAACGAGATGGACGACGTCGCCCTCGCGTTGAATGCGGCCGTTGATCGCCATCATGGAAGACCCTAGGACGATGCGACGACGACGTTCGAACAGACTGGGCCAGACGACCACGTTGGCCGGATCGGTCTCGTCCT
>NZ_JBNDHY010000769.1:0-237 GCF_056755315.1 Monashia sp. HAY1-2A | reverse complement strand
CGTCGGGCAGGTAGTCGTCCGGGATCAGCGCCGGCACGTGCAGCTCAACCTCGGCGCCGCGCACTTCCTCGCCCGAATCCAGGTCGGGCAGCTTGCCCAGCCGGATGCTGCGCACCGCGCGCTCAAGCAGTTCGGTGTACAGGCTGAAGCCCACCTCGGCCATCTGCCCGCTCTGGTCTTCGCCCAGCAGTTCGCCGGCGCCGCGGATCTCAAGATCGTGCGTGGCCAGGGTGAAGC
>NZ_JBNDHY010000768.1:0-237 GCF_056755315.1 Monashia sp. HAY1-2A | reverse complement strand
CTCGGGCACTGCGTTCGGGACGTAGTTCACCGCCTGCGGTGCCTGTCCGATCGGAATGGTGGCGATCACCTTGTTCGTCAGCGTGTCGATGGCGGCAAGTGCATCGGCATTTTCGAGACCGACATAGACGCGGGTGCCGTCGCCGGACGGCCAGACGCCATGCGGAAGGTTACCGACCGGAATTGTAGCAACCTGCTCGAAAGTGTCGGTGCGATAGACCTTCACCTGGTTGAGGCC
>NZ_JBNDHY010000767.1:0-237 GCF_056755315.1 Monashia sp. HAY1-2A | reverse complement strand
ATAGGCGAGCGTGCGCTTCGTGATGTCCCAGGCCTCGTCCCAGCCCAGCTGAGCTTCATCGAGCAGGACGCGCATCAGTTCGGCAATGGCCATGCTGGGATGCGTGTCGTTGAGCTGGATCGCGACCTTGTCGGGCAGGCTATTCCAGTCGCGATTGTTCGTGCGAAAACTACGGATAAGATCCGCCAGCGAGCATGCGACCAGAAAATACTCTTGGACGAAGCGCAGGCCTTGGCC
>NZ_JBNDHY010000766.1:0-237 GCF_056755315.1 Monashia sp. HAY1-2A | reverse complement strand
GGCCTCGAGAGTCTCCTTGGGCGTCTGCCTGATGCCGTGCGCCGCGATCCGGATGACCGGCGGGGCCGCGTAGATGAGCGTCGCGATGACCGCCGAGGCCGGTCCGATGAGGAAGACCAGGGTCTGTCTCTTATACACATCTCCGAGCCCACGAGACGCGTAGTAATCTGGGGGGGGGGGGTTTTGGTGTGGGGGGGGGGGGGGGGGGGGGGGGGGGGGGGGGGGGGGGGGGGGGGG
>NZ_JBNDHY010000765.1:0-237 GCF_056755315.1 Monashia sp. HAY1-2A | reverse complement strand
CGGTTCCGTGACTGGCTCGGCGGGCAGCTGTCCGGTGTCGGTGGCCCGCCGTCGGCGCCGGGCTGGGCGCTGCCGGTCACGCTCGTCGTCCTCGCCGTCGTCGTGGCCGCCCTCCTCGTCGTCGCGGTACGGCGGTCCCCGGTCTTCTCGCGGGCCGGCGCAGGCGGCGGGGTCCTCGACGAGCCGCACATGACCTCGGCGGACTACCGGGCCCGAGGCGAGGTCGCTCTCACCCGC
>NZ_JBNDHY010000764.1:0-237 GCF_056755315.1 Monashia sp. HAY1-2A | reverse complement strand
CCCCCCCCCCCCCCCCCTTCCAAGCCAACACCCCCCCCCCCACATTACTACGCGTCTCGTGGGCTCGGAGATGTGTATAAGAGACAGCCGCAGGAGACCCACGTCAGCTCGAGCGGCGGCAGGCCGCCGAGGCTGCGGCCGATCCACGCCCGGCGACCCCTCCGACCGTGCGAGTAGCGGGGCCGGGCTGTCTCTTATACACATCTCCGAGCCCACGAGACGCGTAGTAATCTGGGG
>NZ_JBNDHY010000763.1:0-211 GCF_056755315.1 Monashia sp. HAY1-2A | reverse complement strand
TCCGTCGTCGGCAGCGTCAGATGTGTATAAGAGACAGGCACCGGACGGCCGGGGATCGAGGACGAGCTGCGCCAGCTCGGTGAGCATCGACAGCGAGTGTGCCTCCCAGGCGGTGCTCCAGGCCCTGTCTCTTATACACATCTCCGAGCCCACGAGACGCGTAGTAATCTGGGGGGGGGGTGGGGGTTCTTGGGGGGGGGGGGGGGGGGGG
>NZ_JBNDHY010000762.1:0-237 GCF_056755315.1 Monashia sp. HAY1-2A | reverse complement strand
CCCCCCCCCCCCCCCCCCCCCCCCCCCCCCCCCCCCCCCCCCAACACACAGCCCCCCCCCCCAGATTACTACGCGTCTCGTGGGCTCGGAGATGTGTATAAGAGACAGACCTCAAAGTAGTCCCTGCCGGCGGAGGCGTCGGTGATCCCCTCCACCGGGTCGAGCGTGGCGACGGTGGCGCCCGTGCTGCGCGCGATCGTGTCGGCCAGCTGCGGCTCGACGAGCGCCTCCTGGGAG
>NZ_JBNDHY010000761.1:0-237 GCF_056755315.1 Monashia sp. HAY1-2A | reverse complement strand
CCCCCCCCCCCCCCCCCCCCCCCAAAGCAAAAAACCCCCCCCCCCGATTACTACGCGTCTCGTGGGCTCGGAGATGTGTATAAGAGACAGGTCGAGTACGAGGGCACCTACCCGCTGCCCGAGGCGCAGCTGGACCGCTTCCTCATGCGGGTCACGTAGTCGCGGCCGTCGATGACGGCGTACGCGCGCGCGCACAGCAGCAGGCCGCTGTCTCTTATACACATCTCCAAGCCCACG
>NZ_JBNDHY010000760.1:0-237 GCF_056755315.1 Monashia sp. HAY1-2A | reverse complement strand
CCCCCCCCCCCCCCCCCCCCCCCCCCCCCCCCCCTCCCCCCCAACCAACACCCCCCCCCCCAGATTACTACGCGTCTCGTGGGCTCGGAGATGTGTATAAGAGACAGCAACCAGCTGGCCGTGGAGCACGCCCTCGGCGCCCGCTGAAGCCTGACCGGCCAGTCGGTGGACTGGGACACCGACTGGCCTGTCTCTTATACACATCTCCGAGCCCACGAGACGCGTAGTAATCTGGGG
>NZ_JBNDHY010000759.1:0-237 GCF_056755315.1 Monashia sp. HAY1-2A | reverse complement strand
ATTATCTCATTGATGGCTGCGGCAGCCTTCGGCGTCGCTTCATTCGTTATGCCTGCAATGGCGCAGGACAAGGGCCTCGTTGGTATCGCAATGCCGACGAAGTCTTCTGCCCGCTGGATCGACGACGGCAACAACATCGTCAAGCAGCTCCAGGCAGCCGGCTACCAGACCGACCTGCAGTATGGTGACGACGATATTCCGAACCAGCTTTCGCAGATCGAAAACATGGTCACGAAG
>NZ_JBNDHY010000758.1:0-238 GCF_056755315.1 Monashia sp. HAY1-2A | reverse complement strand
GCAATATTGACACCGTCGCCCCGAAGATCGCTCCCGACAACCACCACATCGGCGATGTGCAGTCCGAAGCGCATGTCGACGGGTGCGGCTCCCGGAACGGCAGACACGCTGTAGCGTGCCTCGATAGCCGACCTGATTGCGTTCACGGGGCTGCCAAATTCAGCCAGAATGGCGTCGCCCGCCGTTCCGAACACCCGGCCGTCGTGGCGCACGACGACATCCTCGACGACTCTGAGGC
>NZ_JBNDHY010000757.1:0-238 GCF_056755315.1 Monashia sp. HAY1-2A | reverse complement strand
CGCTGGCGTTGAACGCCGGCAATATTGACGTGGCGGCGGTGGTGGCGGAAGCCCTTGCGGGACAAGGCAAACTTCTGAAAGCGGATGTGCGCCGGTTCAAAGGTACGGAGTTGGAGGCGCAGGTGGCAGCACTGGCCACCAGCGGCCGCACGAGCAAGCCGCCCAGGACGCAGACGAAGTCCGAGGGCGCCGCGCAGGCCGCGTCGTGGGTGCGCGCGCGCCAGGAGATGAACCACAC
>NZ_JBNDHY010000756.1:0-238 GCF_056755315.1 Monashia sp. HAY1-2A | reverse complement strand
CAGCTGGACCCGATCATGTACGAGCGCAGCTATTTCCTGGAGCCCGATTCCAAGTCACCCAAGGCATACATGCTGCTGCGGCAAACGCTGGAAGACACGGACAGGATCGCAATCGTCCAGTACGCGCTGCGGCAGAAGACCCGGCTGGGTGCCCTGCGGGTGCGTGGCGACGTGTTGCTGCTGCAGGCTCTCCTCTGGGGCGACGAAGTCCGTGAGGCCAAGTTCCCGTCCCTTGAGA
>NZ_JBNDHY010000755.1:0-238 GCF_056755315.1 Monashia sp. HAY1-2A | reverse complement strand
CGAGCGGACCGAAGCGAGTGGACTGGTCCGGGTCGGCACCCGCGGGGCGGTCCATACCGAGCTGCTCTACAACACACCGCTGGCCGAGGGGCTGGCACTGCGCATCTCGGCGCTCGACCAGCGTGACAACGGCTGGGTCCGCAACACCTTCAACGGGCAGCGCATGGGCGACGATGGCGAGCGCGGCCTGCGCGCCGCCGTGCGCTGGCGGCGCGACGACACCGACGCCATCCTCGGC
>NZ_JBNDHY010000754.1:0-238 GCF_056755315.1 Monashia sp. HAY1-2A | reverse complement strand
ATGCTCAGCAGTGCGGATCAACGCCTGGACGTCTTTAGGGAAACACGAACCGCCGTAGCCGCAGCCAGGGTAGATAAAGTGGTAGCCAATGCGTGAATCAGAACCGATGCCCTGGCGGACTTTCTCGATATCCGCACCGAGCATTTCTGCCAGATTAGACATTTCATTCATGAAACTGATTTTGGTCGCCAGCATACAGTTAGCGGCATATTTGGTCAGCTCTGCACTGCGGATATCC
>NZ_JBNDHY010000753.1:0-238 GCF_056755315.1 Monashia sp. HAY1-2A | reverse complement strand
AGCACGACTTCGACCTTCACCTTTGGCAAAAAGTCGACGACATATTCGGCGCCGCGGTAAAGTTCCGTATGGCCTTTCTGGCGACCGAAGCCCTTCGCTTCTGTGACAGTGATGCCTTGCAGGCCGACTTCCTGAAGGGCTTCCTTCACTTCGTCGAGCTTGAAAGGCTTAATGATCGCTTCGATCTTTTTCATGAGAAAATGACTCTCCGCTTCTCCCGTTAACGCGGGCAAATTGC
>NZ_JBNDHY010000752.1:0-238 GCF_056755315.1 Monashia sp. HAY1-2A | reverse complement strand
GACTTCAACTCCTGGATCCTGGGCCGTACCCCGGCCAACAGGTGGGGAACCACGGCAGACCTCGCCGGACCCACCGTATGGCTCGCATCGCAGGCATCGAACTTCGTGAACGGCCAAACGATCTTCGTCGACGGCGGAATGACGGTGGTGGTCTGATGAGCCTCAATCTCCCTGCATCCGGTCCTGCCGTTGTAGCCCACGGCAAAGGTGATCTTCGGATCGAGGACATCCCCCTGGC
>NZ_JBNDHY010000751.1:0-217 GCF_056755315.1 Monashia sp. HAY1-2A | reverse complement strand
TCCGTCGTCGGCAGCGTCAGATGTGTATAAGAGACAGGGCTCGCGCGGACGGTCGTCGTCGGCGATGCGCTGCGGCTCAAGCAGGCCGCCGACATCGTCGGTGCCGAGCCGGTCGAGGACGGCGCGTGCCTGTCTCTTATACACATCTCCGAGCCCACGAGACGCGTAGTAATCTGGGGGTGTGCTTTTTTTTTTGGGAGGGGGGGGGGGGGGGGGG
>NZ_JBNDHY010000750.1:0-215 GCF_056755315.1 Monashia sp. HAY1-2A | reverse complement strand
CCCCCCCCCCCCCCCCCTCTCCCAGCCCAACTACACCCCCCCAGAGTACGACGCGTCTCGTGGGCTCGGAGATGTGTATAAGAGACAGGAGCAACGCGCACCCACCAGCACCCTCACCACCTGCCCCGACAACCGGGGCAGCAGCAGGGAGCAACCCGCCACCCACCAGCACCCTCACCTGTCTCTTATACACATCTGACGCTGCCGACGACGGA
>NZ_JBNDHY010000749.1:0-238 GCF_056755315.1 Monashia sp. HAY1-2A | reverse complement strand
CGAGATCTACACTCTCCCCGTCGTCGGCAGCGTCAGATGTGTATAAGAGACAGCCATCGACCTCGAGGCCCGCACGGTCACCCACACGACGGTCGCGACCTGGTACAGCAGGGGCTGGAAGAGGTGGTGCGTCGTGCGGGCCACGAGCGTCACGTCGACGTCGGCCCGCTTGAGGCGCTGGGTGGCGAAGAGTCCGCCGAACCCCGAACCGATGACGACGACGCGATGTCGCGGGGCC
>NZ_JBNDHY010000748.1:0-238 GCF_056755315.1 Monashia sp. HAY1-2A | reverse complement strand
CCCCCCCCCCCCCCCCCCCCCCCCCCCAAAAACAACCCCCACCCCCCAGATTACTACGCGTCTCGTGGGCTCGGAGATGTGTATAAGAGACAGGCTCTACGTCCAGGACGTCACCTTGCGCGACGGGATGCACGCCGTACGGCACCGGATCAGCCCGAAGGACGTCGGCCGGATCGTCGCCGCACTCGACGCGCTGTCTCTTATACACATCTGACGCTGCCGACGACGGAGAGAGTGT
>NZ_JBNDHY010000747.1:0-238 GCF_056755315.1 Monashia sp. HAY1-2A | reverse complement strand
CCCCCCCCCCCCCCCCCCTCCCCAAAGAAAAACCCCCCCCCCAAATTACTACGCGTCTCGTGGGCTCGGAGATGTGTATAAGAGACAGCGCCGAGGGCGGTGGTGGCCGGCACGCGTCCGGAACGGCCCATCCCGTCCGGACGCTCGGTGGCATCGACAGCGCGGTCGGCCCAGTCGTTGAGCGCCATCCCTGCCCAGTACAGCCATGTCGAGGCCAACGGCAGCAGTGCGGTACGGC
>NZ_JBNDHY010000746.1:0-238 GCF_056755315.1 Monashia sp. HAY1-2A | reverse complement strand
CTGTGGAAGCGCTGGAAGAAGTTTATGCCGGAATTCAGGCAGCTTGTGAAAGATATAAAATTGACTTAATCGGAGGAGATACAACAAGTTCAAACGCAGGCCTTGTCATGAGCATTACCGCTATCGGACTTGAAAACGACGAAAACATTGTTAAAAGAAGCGGGGCAAAACCTAATGATCTGCTTGTCGTGACTGGCGATTTGGGAGGCGCTTATATGGGACTTCAGATCCTGGAAAG
>NZ_JBNDHY010000745.1:0-239 GCF_056755315.1 Monashia sp. HAY1-2A | reverse complement strand
GTGCAGCGCGGCTCCGACGCTCACGCGGTCCGCCGGAAAACTCGCGTCAACCGCGGCACGGAGCGAGGCAAGGCGGTGGAGCCAGGCGTGCACGTCCGTGTCACCGAACCGCGCCTGGGCGGGGCTTAGCGGCGATCAGATTCCGCCGGCGAAGTACAGGGTATCCAAGAGAGTCAGGCGAATACCGGCGGACATTGCCGCCCGTGCCAGCGCCAACTCCATGGCATGCGGTTCGGAAT
>NZ_JBNDHY010000744.1:0-239 GCF_056755315.1 Monashia sp. HAY1-2A | reverse complement strand
GGTCCGGGCTGCGCGCGATCTGTCGGTTGTGCTGTTCGCGTTCACCACGGCGGCCGACATATTGCTGCCAGCCGGCGAGGTCGAGCAGGCGCGGGTCATCGCTTAGGGTGAAGCGCCGCTCTGTCCGACCGCGACACTCATCGGGAATACCGATCAGCCCCGCGCTGTTGAAGCGTCG
The DNA here is from genome assembly GCF_056755315.1 of Monashia sp. HAY1-2A. NCBI lineage: Bacteria > Bacillati > Actinomycetota > Actinomycetes > Micrococcales > Intrasporangiaceae > Intrasporangium > Monashia sp. HAY1-2A. Next base: position 61 of record NZ_JBNDHY010000744.1, on the reverse strand, counting down.
GCTGCAGCGCTGGATCAGCGTGCGCTCGGCGGCGGGCCACAGGCGCGCGCGGTCATAAATG
>NZ_JBNDHY010000743.1:0-239 GCF_056755315.1 Monashia sp. HAY1-2A | reverse complement strand
CCCCCCCCCCCCCTCCCCTCTCCAAACGAAGACCCCTCCCCCCCCGATTACTACGTTTCTTGTGGGCTTGGAGATGTGGAGAAGAGCCAGGACCACCCGCTTGCCCGCCCTCGCGAGCTCGCGACGCAGGACTGGATGGGGTCGGCCCCTGTCTCTTCTCCACACCTGACGCTGCCGACGACGGAGAGAGTGTAGATTTCGGTGGTTGCCGTATCCCTCAAAAAGAGGGGGGGGGGGGG
>NZ_JBNDHY010000742.1:0-239 GCF_056755315.1 Monashia sp. HAY1-2A | reverse complement strand
ACTCAGACTCTTGTGGGCTCGGAGAGGTGTATAAGGGACAGGTCGGCTACTGGGTGGTCGGCTTGGCTCTGTTGTGCGGGAAGGCGCGCCTCGAGGAACGACAGAACAGGTACGTGGCAACATGACCCGACAGCCCACCAGCCCCACCGCTCCCGACCCGACGCGTCCACTCGTGTCCGTGAGGGGCCTCGCCAAGGCGTTCGGCGACCGCGAGGTGCTGCGGTCGGTCGACTTCGAGG
>NZ_JBNDHY010000741.1:0-239 GCF_056755315.1 Monashia sp. HAY1-2A | reverse complement strand
ATCCCTCAGCGTCAATTGCCTCGGCCGTCTTGTCCGGCTGCCCCCAGTAGCCTTCCATCACGGCGTATCCCCGGGTGCAGAGCTTGTCGATCACTCCGCGCTCCACCACTTCCCCGGAACCCGGGTCCACGATCCGGCTCTCCAGGTGCGGCATGGTCCGGCCCACGGTAGTCGTCCGTTGTTCCAGGGTGTCCCCGGCACGCGTCATGGTGGACACCGGCGAGGTCTCGGTCATGCCG
>NZ_JBNDHY010000740.1:0-239 GCF_056755315.1 Monashia sp. HAY1-2A | reverse complement strand
CGTCGAAGCCCTCGCCGTCGTCCTCGACACGGATCTCCACGCGCTTGCCGAGGTCGCGCGTCACCACCCGCACCCGCGACGCTCTCGCATGCTTCAGCGCGTTGGTCAGCGCCTCCTGCATCAGGCGCAGCACGTGCAGCGCGTCGGGCGGTTCCAGCCACTCCAGCGGCGGCAGGTCGTGCACGTCCCATTCCAGCTTGAGCCCGCCGAGCTGCAGCCGCTTGCCCATGCGGTAGCGC
>NZ_JBNDHY010000739.1:0-239 GCF_056755315.1 Monashia sp. HAY1-2A | reverse complement strand
GAACACCAGCAAGAAGCCCTTCGACGACGTCAATGTGCGTCGGGCGGCCGCGCAGGCCATCGAAAAGGAAGCGATCCGGTCTGCCGTGTTGTTCGGGAGCGGCCAGACCGCCACGACGTTCCTTTCACCCGTGACGTGGGGACACTCCACAGCCGCAGGACCGACCTTCGACGTCGCCGCTGCCCGGGCCACCTTGGCGAAGTCGGCCTACCCGGAAGGTTTCAAGACCACGCTCGTGA
>NZ_JBNDHY010000738.1:0-239 GCF_056755315.1 Monashia sp. HAY1-2A | reverse complement strand
GAAGCATGTGCTGGTGAGCAACCGCGCGGCCAACACGATCAGCAAGATCGCGCTGGCGGACTTCACGGTCGTCGACACCTTCAAGGCCCCCGGCGGTCCGGACGACATGGAGATCCTGACCGACGGCCGCACGCTGATGTTCACGTCGCGCTGGGCCCGCAAGCTGACGGTGATGGACCTGCAGACCAAGCAGATCCTGCAGCAGGTCAAGGTCGGCAAGTCGCCGCACGGCGTGTGGA
>NZ_JBNDHY010000737.1:0-239 GCF_056755315.1 Monashia sp. HAY1-2A | reverse complement strand
TCCGCTATGTGAAGCAACAAAATATTTCACTGATTATCTCTACGCATGAACTTCAGGATATTATTCCGTGGCTGGATCAGATCATTGTTCTTGAGAACGGAAGACAGGTTCAGAACGACAAGCCTGAAGAAACTTTCAGAAATCCACACAATTCTTATGTGGCCAAGCTTTTCGGTGAAGTGAATATCTTTACCTGTCTCTTATACACATCTCCGAGCCCACGAGACGCGTAGTAATGT
>NZ_JBNDHY010000736.1:0-212 GCF_056755315.1 Monashia sp. HAY1-2A | reverse complement strand
CCCCCCCCCCCCCCCCCCCCCCCCAAACAACAACCCTCCCCCCCCGATTACTACGCGTCTCGTGGGCTCGGAGATGTGTATAAGAGACAGTTCCTGCGCATCCCGCGACCGCTCTTCGACCTCGTGCACCTTGCGGTGGTCCGGGTGCCCGTAGCCCCCGTTCGGCTCGTAGTGGCTGTCTCTTATACACATCTGACGCTGCCGACGACGGA
>NZ_JBNDHY010000735.1:0-240 GCF_056755315.1 Monashia sp. HAY1-2A | reverse complement strand
GCCTTCCTGCTGCGCGGCGACGGCAAGGTGCGCGGCGATGCCGAGTTCATCTTCTACAACAACCTGCAGTCCAGCGACGGCGCCGTCAAGCACACGGGCGACAACCGCACCGGCCAGGGCGAAGGCGACGACGAGCGCATCATGTTCGACCTCACGCGCGTGCCGCCGGAGGTGGAAAAGATCGCGTTCGCCGTCACCATCCACGAAGCGGACCAGCGGCGCCAGAGCTTCGGCCAGGTC
>NZ_JBNDHY010000734.1:0-240 GCF_056755315.1 Monashia sp. HAY1-2A | reverse complement strand
CCCCCCCCCCCCCCCCCCCCCTCCTCAAATCCAAACCCCCCCTCCCGATATTACTACGCGTCTCGTGGGCTCGGAGAGGTGTATAAGAGACAGGGGGTCGCCCGCCTCAGCTCTGCTTCGGGCTGACCTCGGGGGCGCGGCCCTGGGCCGCTGTCTCTTATACACATCTGCCGCTGCCGACGACAGAGAGAGTGTAGGTCTCGGTGGTCGTCATATCATTGGAAGAGGGGGGGGGGGGGG
>NZ_JBNDHY010000733.1:0-240 GCF_056755315.1 Monashia sp. HAY1-2A | reverse complement strand
GAGATACTACTCCTGTATTACCGGAGTTCGATGTTTTGGTGGCCGGGAAGATCAAGGTTCTCCGGTCGAAGCCCTCGGATTCAATCGTTGCGTTGGTACCCACCACGGATTCTACGTCGCGTAGAATGACTGCATCGTAAGGAGGGCCAGCCGTGGGTGGCCCTCCGAAAAAGGGGGAGGGACATGACGGCACGCAAGGCCCGCTTCGCGCGCGGCTGGGCTGGCGCTGTTGCTGCCACC
>NZ_JBNDHY010000732.1:0-240 GCF_056755315.1 Monashia sp. HAY1-2A | reverse complement strand
AGATAGCATTCCTGCACGGCATCCCAGGTGACCAGTTCCACGCGCGTGGAGAATTGCAGGCTGGTCAGTTGGCTGCATGCCCACTGGCAATACTGATTGAACTCTTTACGCATCATGAAGAAGTCTTCACGGATGTAGAACGAGTAAAGTTTCCCCTGTAATTTCAGGTAATTCAGGAAGCTGTAAGGGCTGGTCGGATCGGCGAGAGTCACCAGATCTGCCATGAACGGCGTCTGTAAA
>NZ_JBNDHY010000731.1:0-240 GCF_056755315.1 Monashia sp. HAY1-2A | reverse complement strand
AGACAATCGTGATGACCGGTGCCAGCCGCGGCATCGGACGCATCGCCGCGGAATACATCCTTGCCCAGGAACCGGACACGCATGTGGTGATCCTGGCCCGCGGCCACGTCGATGAGCTGACCGCAAGAAGCAGGAACGTGTCGGTAATCCGGGCCGACCTCGCCTCTATGCGCAGTACCGCCGATGTTGCCGTCGAGGTGAAGAAGCGGCTCGATGCGGGTCTGCTGCCGCCCCTGCGGG
>NZ_JBNDHY010000730.1:0-240 GCF_056755315.1 Monashia sp. HAY1-2A | reverse complement strand
GAAGAAGGCCGCCCCTGTAGGGGTGGCCCTTCTTTTATATGCCCCCGCCAGATGCTACGGTCCGCAAAAGGCTCCATGCGGTAGGGGATGGCCGGTTCAAACCGGTCGCTGCGTTGGGGAAGACTGGGCCGGAGCGCCGGAGAAATCCGGGCGCCGGGGCATGGAAATGGGATGAGGCGCACACTTTTAAGGGGTGCTATCCTCATTCGCTCACCGGGGAACACTGGGAAGCGGGTGTAC
>NZ_JBNDHY010000729.1:0-240 GCF_056755315.1 Monashia sp. HAY1-2A | reverse complement strand
AATATAAACAGCGGCAGCGGCTTCACCAAGGTTGATTCCATCGCGGTTTTTGTCGTATGGTTTGCAGATTTCCATTCCTATTGCCTGGAAAGAATTAAATCCGGAAACCACAAACTCTGAAATTTCGTCACCGGCAATGACAAAAGCATCCTTGTATTTTCCTGCCCGAATCATGTTTTTCGCAACAGCGATAGACATTACTCCGGAAACGCAGGCATTGGAAACAACAATGGGTTTAGT
>NZ_JBNDHY010000728.1:0-240 GCF_056755315.1 Monashia sp. HAY1-2A | reverse complement strand
GCCGACAGCCCGGTGCTGATCCTCAGCGTCAGCTCCACGCAAATGCCCGGCACCGAACTCAGCGACTTGGTGGAAACCCTGCTCTCGCGTCAGATCAGTCAGATCGACGGCGTAGGCCAGATCAACATCACCGGTCAGCAACGTCCGGCGATTCGCGTGCAAGCCTCGGCCGACAAACTGGCGGCGATCGGCCTGACCCTCGCCGATATTCGTCTGGCGATCCAGCAGACCAGCCTCAAC
>NZ_JBNDHY010000727.1:0-240 GCF_056755315.1 Monashia sp. HAY1-2A | reverse complement strand
CTGTAGACCTTCTTTAGTCCACCTGCTGAACCAAAGTTTCCGTCTCTTTCAATCACAAGAAATTCGGTATTACTGATCGGCGTAATCTCACATACGGAGTCCGAAGCACCACCATCCTGCTTGTATAAAAATTGTTTAGTTTTTCCTGTTGCAAGGTCGAAGGTCACAATTCTCGTGAGTGTTTTATTGGTCGCCAGAGTTTTAGTCGGAACATACATAGTAGACTGCATCGTTCCCACC
>NZ_JBNDHY010000726.1:0-214 GCF_056755315.1 Monashia sp. HAY1-2A | reverse complement strand
CCCCCCCCCCCCCCCCCCTCCTCCAAACCAAAAGCCCCCCCCCCAGATTACTACGCGTCTCGTGGGCTCGGAGATGTGTATAAGAGACAGGTGCAGCACCGTGGGCACGACGACCGCCCGCGGCCTCGAACGCAGCCCGCGGGCCAGCGCCGCTGCCCGGACGGCCGAGAACGACCCCTGTCTCTTATACACATCTGACGCTGCCGACGACGGA
>NZ_JBNDHY010000725.1:0-206 GCF_056755315.1 Monashia sp. HAY1-2A | reverse complement strand
CCCCCCCCCCCCCCCCTTCCTCCCACACCCCCACCCCCCCCCCTCAGATTACTACGCGTCTCGTGGGCTCGGAGATGTGTATAAGAGACACGTCCTCAGGGGCGGACGTGGGAGCGGGGCCCGTGGGTGCCGAGCTCCCAGGCGGTGCCGAGGTCGTGCAGCCGGAGTCCTGTCTCTTATACACATCTGACGCTGCCGACAACGGA
>NZ_JBNDHY010000724.1:0-240 GCF_056755315.1 Monashia sp. HAY1-2A | reverse complement strand
GGCCACGGCCTCCTGCCGAACCGCACCTTCGGCTACGGGCACTCCTTCGGGGTGCTGTCGCACTACTACGGCCGCGAGGCGGGCCTCGAGCTGCGCGAGGACATCGACACCTGTCTCTTATACACATCTCCGAGCCCACGAGACGCGTAGTAATCTGGGGGGGGGTGGTGTGTTTGGGGGGGGGGGGGGGGGGGGGGGGGGGGGGGGGGGGGGGGGGGGGGGGGGGGGGGGGGGGGGGGG
>NZ_JBNDHY010000723.1:0-241 GCF_056755315.1 Monashia sp. HAY1-2A | reverse complement strand
AGGTAGTAACGAGGCTCCTACCAGCCGATTCAGCCCCAAGCAGTGGCTTTGCCCTGAAACGTCCTGTTCTGATCAAGGGGGCCGGGGATGAGGCCATCAATCGAGCACAGGAAAGCAATTGGCTCCCGACCTGGCTGTCAGAAATTGGCCAACGCACGTGACCTGGACGTCCCGGAATGCGAGCGATACGAAGCCGACAACATAGCGTTTCGGAAAATAGGGCAGTTGCAGTGGTCATGGG
>NZ_JBNDHY010000722.1:0-241 GCF_056755315.1 Monashia sp. HAY1-2A | reverse complement strand
CCGCGACTGGATCGGGCTGATTCGGTACGGCGTCATCTTCTTCCTGCTCGAAAAGCTGGGCGCCGTGATCGGCGTCTCCACCCTGCACATCTACGCCGCGATGCGCGGCGAGGCGCTCGACGCGTTCCAGGCGACCCGCAACGCACGGGTCCTTTATTCGGTCGCATCCACGTCCCCCAACCAAAGAGACGAGGAGACATCGTGAAGACAACAAGAACACTTTCCGCGGCGACCCTGATGA
>NZ_JBNDHY010000721.1:0-241 GCF_056755315.1 Monashia sp. HAY1-2A | reverse complement strand
CGCTGGTGTCGTGCCCTGGGGGCGCGCTGATCCATTGAGCTTCGATGCTTCCATCGCGGTTCGGGGTGAGCAGCTCGTGCACTGCTTCACCCACAGATTCGCGGGTGACGTTTTTCAGGTTGCGTCGATCGGATCTGCGGACCACGGGGGACTTTGATTCTTCCTGGCCGATGAAGAATCTCCCTACGGGGATGTCCAGGCCGTGGGCCAGCTGCGCCAAGGTGGTGAAGGAAGGGTTGAC
>NZ_JBNDHY010000720.1:0-241 GCF_056755315.1 Monashia sp. HAY1-2A | reverse complement strand
CTCGTCACCGGCGCATCCGGCGGCATCGGCGAGGAAATCGCCCGCATCCTGCACAAGCAGGGCGCGATCGTCGGACTCCACGGCACCCGCGTCGAGAAGCTTGCGGCGCTGGCGAGCGAGCTTGGCGATCGCGTCAAGATCTTCCCGGCGAACCTTTCCGACCGTGACGAGGCCAAGGCGCTCGGAGCCAAGGCGGAAGCCGAGCTCGAAGGCGTCGACATTCTGGTGAACAACGCAGGCA
>NZ_JBNDHY010000719.1:0-241 GCF_056755315.1 Monashia sp. HAY1-2A | reverse complement strand
CCCTGACGTGGGGTGCCGTTTCCGCCTTGATGATGTTCGTGCAGGGTGAAACGTCGTTCTACGCCCTGCGGTTCATTCTCGGTGCCGCGGAGGCCGGATTGTTCCCTGCTTTGGCGTACATGGTCACAGTCTGGTTCGCGCAGAACCAGCGTGCGGGCGTGATGGGATTCATCTACCTCGCACCGACGATCGCGCTCATCATCGGCGGCCCCCTGGGCGGAGCCTTGATGGAACTGGACAC
>NZ_JBNDHY010000718.1:0-241 GCF_056755315.1 Monashia sp. HAY1-2A | reverse complement strand
CCCCCCCCCCCCCCCCCCTTGTCAATAATACGGCAACCACCGAGGTCTACACTCTCTCCGTCGGCGGCAGCGTCAGATGTGCAGAAGAGCCAGGGCCCAGGTCGTCGTGCGCGAACCCGAGGCGCTCGCGGCGCTCGCCCGCACCGGCACCTGTCTCTTATCCCCATCTCCGAGCCCACGAGACGCGTCGTCCTCTGGGGGGGGGGGTGTCGAGCTCGGCGAGCAGGGAGTAGGGGGGGGG
>NZ_JBNDHY010000717.1:0-241 GCF_056755315.1 Monashia sp. HAY1-2A | reverse complement strand
GTGCTCAGGTTGACTGATGCAACCGGCGCGTTGCTGACGCCATCCAGGGCATTCATGCCGGCAAGGGAAGTCGCGGTCGATGACGGTGCGGCGCAGTCGCTGGAGCTGGCATTCTTTGCACAAGCTTGGGCAATGCCGATCGCCGCCGAGTCTGCACCATTTTGCAGTTGAGCATGCTCGGAATACATCATCGCCACATCGACGGCGAAGGCGGTCATGCCCAAAAGGACCACCATGAGAA
>NZ_JBNDHY010000716.1:0-241 GCF_056755315.1 Monashia sp. HAY1-2A | reverse complement strand
CCCCCCCCCCCCCCCCCCCTCTCCCAAAAAACAACGCCACCCCCCCCAGATTACTACGCGTCGCGTGGGCTCGGAGATGTGTAGAAGAGACAGAGCTCCACCTCGGCGAGCAGGTGGCTCGAGACGACGACGATGCGCATGGTCATGGGCCTGTCTCTTACACACCTCTGACGCTGCCGACGAAGGAGAGAATGTAAACCTCGGTGGTCGCCGTGCCATTAAAAAAGAGGGGAGGGGGGGG
>NZ_JBNDHY010000715.1:0-241 GCF_056755315.1 Monashia sp. HAY1-2A | reverse complement strand
GGTATTCGACGCGGGCGGCATCATCCACCTTCCGGCGCTTCTCGCGTTCTTCGGCATCAGCGGCTTCGATCTCCGCGTCTTCCTCCGCATTGCCGCCCCAGCCACGGACGGCCCGAAGTTCGGCCCCGCGCTCCAGCTTCCGCCTGAAAGCGTTGTTCCCGGCACTCATTGTTTCCGCCACCTCCTCGAACGGCAGCCCTGGTCTGCCGGAATTCGTGGTTCTCCGTCCAGTATTCCCCAC
>NZ_JBNDHY010000714.1:0-241 GCF_056755315.1 Monashia sp. HAY1-2A | reverse complement strand
CCCCCCCCCCCCCCCCCTTTTTAATGATACGATGACCACCGAAATCTACACTCTCTCCGTCGTCGACAAGGTCAGATGTGTACAAGGGGCAGTCCTGGACGAGCCCACGACCGGCCTCGACCCGCGCAGCCGCGTCGAGCTGTGGGGCAACCGTCTCTTATACACATCTCCTAGCCCACGGACCGTGTAGTACTCTGAGGGGATCGCGCCGTCCTGGCAACGAGGGGGGAGGGGGGGGGGA
>NZ_JBNDHY010000713.1:0-241 GCF_056755315.1 Monashia sp. HAY1-2A | reverse complement strand
AGTCTGGGCCGTGTCTCAGTCCCAGTGTGGCCGGTCACCCTCTCAGGCCGGCTACCCGTCGTCGCCTTGGTAGGCCATTACCCCACCAACAAGCTGATAGGCCGCGAGTCCATCCAAAACCACAAAAGCTTTCCACCCCCCACCATGCGATGAGGAGTCATATCCGGTATTAGACCCAGTTTCCCAGGCTTATCCCAGAGTCAAGGGCAGGTTACTCACGTGTTACTCACCCGTTCGCCAC
>NZ_JBNDHY010000712.1:0-241 GCF_056755315.1 Monashia sp. HAY1-2A | reverse complement strand
GAACGGGTCGTTCGCCTGGATACTGGATCCGGAGGGGAACAAGCTGGAGTTGTGGCAGCCGATAGCGTGGGACCCGGAGCGGCGGGCCGGTTGACCGGCAGCGGGGGCGCTTCTTCACACGACTCCGTCGCCCGGTTGTCGATAGTGGCCGCGTCACTCCGCTTCGTCGCAGAACTCCATGCCCCTGATTCCCGAGCGCGTCCGGCGCTGGCCCCAGCCATGGCGCGTGGCGTTGCTTACC
>NZ_JBNDHY010000711.1:0-241 GCF_056755315.1 Monashia sp. HAY1-2A | reverse complement strand
ATCCATGACGGCGTTCGTTACGACTGGGAAGCCGGCGACGTCGTCATCGTTCACAACAACTGCGTCCACCAGCACTTCAATGCCAGCAAGGAACGGCCGGCGCGCGCTATCGTGATCAAGACCAAGCCGATGTACATGTTCCTCAACATGCTCTTCCAGAAGACGGTTATCGACCGCTCCGTCGACGACACCGAGGAAAGTTTTGGCTTCGAGGTACGCGAAGCGGAAGAAGATCTGAACC
>NZ_JBNDHY010000710.1:0-241 GCF_056755315.1 Monashia sp. HAY1-2A | reverse complement strand
CCCCCCCCCCCCCCCCCCCTCCCCCCGCCCACCCTCCCCCCCCCCAGATTACTACGCGTCTCGTGGGCTCGGAGATGTGTATAAGAGACAGTGCCCAGCCGCTGCGGGATGACGTAGTTCCTGAAGTCCCCGACGACCGCGACGTTCGTGTGCACGCCCGATGTCAGACCTGTCGCTCAAGTACCTGCTGCTCGGCATGTCTCTTATACACATCTCCGAGCCCACGAGACGCGTAGTAATC
>NZ_JBNDHY010000709.1:0-214 GCF_056755315.1 Monashia sp. HAY1-2A | reverse complement strand
TCCGTCGTCGGCAGCGTCAGATGTGTATAAGAGACAGCGAGGGGCCGACGCTGACGTGGACGCGCGTCGGGCGAGGCGGCGGCCGTGGCGCAGGCCTGGGCCGACCGCGCGCAGGTCAGCGTCTGTCTCTTATACACATCTCCGAGCCCACGAGACGCGTAGTAATCTGGGGGGGGGGGGGCTGGGTGTGGGGGGGGGGGGGGGGGGGGGGGGG
>NZ_JBNDHY010000708.1:0-242 GCF_056755315.1 Monashia sp. HAY1-2A | reverse complement strand
CACATGGATGCGGACCGGTTTCGCAAGCTCGATGCCGTCGTCATCGACGAAGCGCTCGGCTTCGAAGGTACCGTCCTTCCAGGTCTCGATCACCGCCCGCATGCGACGCTCGGCGATATGGCCGAGCTCGTCGAAGGCGGCCAGGCATTTGTCGAGGCCGAACTTGCCAAACAGCGCCTCCATCCGGCGCTCGCCAAGGCGCGCCGAACCGAGCTGACCGCGGATATCGCCGGGCACCAAGG
>NZ_JBNDHY010000707.1:0-242 GCF_056755315.1 Monashia sp. HAY1-2A | reverse complement strand
ATGCAGCCGTTTCCACAGCTGGTCCCAGACGGTCTCAGGGTTCGTGTCCATGCCGGCCACGAAGGGCGCGATGTCGTGATCCAACAGGGCTTTCACTGCCTGGGGACCGATGGTGGGTGTCCACGAGAAGCCGTGGCCCGTGCCGCCGTCGTCCGTGGTCAGCTCGGTGACAATCACATGGTTCTCGGGCGCCTCCGCACCCCAGCTGCGCAGCAGCGGAACCGTGATGAGCCGGGTGGTGA
>NZ_JBNDHY010000706.1:0-242 GCF_056755315.1 Monashia sp. HAY1-2A | reverse complement strand
ACACAAAACCCCCACCCCCATATTACTACGCGCCTCGTGGGTTCGGAGAGGGGTGGAAGAGACAGGGGTGATGGCGAGGGTAAGCCCGGGCAGGCCGGCGCCAGACCCGACGTCGATGACCTCTTGACCGCCGGCGTCACGCACGGGGATGGCCGTGGGCACCACTGCGCAGTTGAAGACGTGCCGAGCCCACAGGCGCGGCGCCTCCCGCGGCCCGATGAGCCCGTGGCTGATGCCGGGGT
>NZ_JBNDHY010000705.1:0-242 GCF_056755315.1 Monashia sp. HAY1-2A | reverse complement strand
GTCCATGGTGGTCCACCACGTACCGGCGGTGTTTCCCATCCCTTCGAGCTGCCCTGCGAGTTCGGGGACATCCGCGGCGCTCCGGCTCCCGGTAAGGACCAGGCGTCGGCGATCCACAAGTTCCTGCAAGCCGGCGTCGCCCGCGGCCATGGACGGCGCTGCCTGGGACAGCAGGGCCCCGGCGAGGGCGGCAGCCCCCGTGGTGCGGAAGAGATTTCGGCGGCTCATGGTGGGTCCAGTGA
>NZ_JBNDHY010000704.1:0-242 GCF_056755315.1 Monashia sp. HAY1-2A | reverse complement strand
CGCTCGAGGCCGCGCGCGCAGCGCTGGCCGACGGCAGGATCGGCTATACCGACGCGCTCGGCACCGCGCGGCTGAAAAGCGCGCTTTCCTTGCACTACCGCGACCGGCACGGGCTTGACGTCAATCCCATGCGGATCGCCGTCACCACCGGCTCCTCGGCGGGCTTCAATCTTGCGTTCCTTTCGCTTTTCGATGCCGGCGATGCCGTGGCGATCGCGAGGCCCGGCTATCCGGCCTACCGC
>NZ_JBNDHY010000703.1:0-242 GCF_056755315.1 Monashia sp. HAY1-2A | reverse complement strand
ACATAATACAACGGTAATTTTCTCATAAAATATTCCGGATGATCTTGCTGTGTAAGCACTTCTGTAATCTCACGACCTCTGTCTGTACGGAAATTGAAACAGATCACGACATCATGATCGTTGATTTTAGCCACAGGAACAACATTTCCTATTTCTGTAGACTTGATCATAATGATCGGTTTCATAAACTCATCGGTGATATTTTCATCATAAGACTTCTGAATTTCCTGCAAAGCATTGGT
>NZ_JBNDHY010000702.1:0-242 GCF_056755315.1 Monashia sp. HAY1-2A | reverse complement strand
CGTCCGTGCCGGTCGACTTCCAGAGCAAGCAGGTGGTGAGCCGCTGAAGCGTCGATGAAGGGCCGAGGACGTCGGGAGGCGTCCGACTTCACACCGACCTCACCGCGGGCTCATGCTGCCCTCGAAGGGCATGACGAGACTGGCGTCTCCTCAACGAGTGGACACCGATCCGTCATGCCGCACTTCCACGTCTCTCTCCGCCTGGGTCGCGATAAGCTGCTGGGCCCGTCGCCCTCCACAGC
>NZ_JBNDHY010000701.1:0-219 GCF_056755315.1 Monashia sp. HAY1-2A | reverse complement strand
CCCCCCCCCCCCCCCCCCCCCTTTCCAAAGCAAAACCCCACCCCCCAGATTACTACGCGTCTCGTGGGCTCGGAGATGTGTATAAGAGACAGCTCCGAGGTCGTCGACGCACGAGGGCTCCGACCAGGTTGTCGGTGACCTTGCACGCCTGCCCCCACCCGCGCAGCTCGATGCAGCTGCCACTGTCTCTTATACACATCTGACGCTGCCGACGACGGA
>NZ_JBNDHY010000700.1:0-242 GCF_056755315.1 Monashia sp. HAY1-2A | reverse complement strand
GGTGGCGGCCCGCCTCGGCCATCGAGGGCACGTGCGGCCGTCGGGCTATGACGAAGATGCCGATCAGGAGGAACACGGCCACGAGGCCAATGGTCAGGAACCAGCCCCAAGCGGGAACGTTCATGGGCACAACCTTCCGGTCACCGAGATCAGCAACCGGAGTTCTCTCCCGCCCCGCCGCACATGGCGACCGGACCGACGGGACCGGAAGCAGCAATGTACCACTTCGTGACGACGAGCCC
>NZ_JBNDHY010000699.1:0-242 GCF_056755315.1 Monashia sp. HAY1-2A | reverse complement strand
CCTCCAGGCGCCGCTCCAATATCCGCGCCGTCTTGTCCATCACGGAGACCTTCAGCGAGGACAATTCGGTCGCGATGAGGGAAACCGCGTATTCGGCAAACGGCTTGACCTCGAAGGGCGAACTCGCGTGAAGTTCCGCACAGGCGGCATCGACCTTGGCGCCCGGGACCGCCAGTGGGATGATCTTGAAGGTCGCCACCATATCGCCTGCGCTGATGCGCGTATGGTCGGCTAGACAGGCG
>NZ_JBNDHY010000698.1:0-243 GCF_056755315.1 Monashia sp. HAY1-2A | reverse complement strand
GCTCTGGGTCAGTTGACCCGCATGGGCGACGGCGCAAATCTGTGGACGTGGACCTATGACGCCGCAGGCCGCGAAACCGGTGCGGTCGACCCCGACTCGGGCGCCCGCAGCACCGTCTACGACGCCTCCGGGCGCACCGCATCCACCACGGACGCGATGGGCACCGTCACAGGGTACGCCTACGACACCCTGGATAGGACAACGGCCAAGACCGTGACCGTGTCCGGCGGGGCGACCAAGACC
>NZ_JBNDHY010000697.1:0-243 GCF_056755315.1 Monashia sp. HAY1-2A | reverse complement strand
TTGGAGGAGAACTGCCATGACAAGGCCAGCGCAGAGGTCACCTCAATCACAGAGTCCAGGCCGAAGCCAATCAAGGCCGAAGAGTCCGCGACGCCGCCCGCCCAGAGCGCTACGACCGCTTCGATCACGTTATAGGTGATGGTCGCCGCCGCGAAGAGGCGGATTCGCCTCATCAGGACAAGACGACGGTCCAAGGCTGCGGAGGGAAGAGTGGTGCTCATGCCAGGCACGTCCCATCAGGGG
>NZ_JBNDHY010000696.1:0-243 GCF_056755315.1 Monashia sp. HAY1-2A | reverse complement strand
GCCAAGGCCCTCGGAGGTGTGTATGGCTATATCATGCAGAGCGACCTGCCCGCCGCCAGCAGAAGCCAGACATAAACCGGTGCGGCGAGAAGTTGCATGGCACCGAGCTGCATGCCGAGGTAATAGGCCAGCGGGCCGCTGACCGCGCCGACAGGCATCAGCCAGTACCATGTCAGCCGTAAATAGCCGAGTAACCACAGCCACCAGGCGCTGAAGCCCAGCCATAACGCCATCATCCACGGC
>NZ_JBNDHY010000695.1:0-243 GCF_056755315.1 Monashia sp. HAY1-2A | reverse complement strand
CTTTTAACAATATGAGAAATCAGTCTTGTGGTGGTGGTCTTTCCGTTAGTTCCGGTTACTGCAATAATCGGAATGGTGAAAGGTTTTCCTTGCGGATAAAGCATATCTAAAACCGGAGTGGCAACGTTTCTCGGAAGTCCCTCACTTGGAGCAAGATGCATTCTGAAACCTGGTGCAGCATTAACTTCAATGATTGCTCCGCCGCTTTCTTTTAAAGGCTGCGTAAGGTTTTCAGCCATAATA
>NZ_JBNDHY010000694.1:0-243 GCF_056755315.1 Monashia sp. HAY1-2A | reverse complement strand
CAATGAACTGGTCGCTTACAGGGCAGAGTGTATCAAGATCCCGGATGAGATCAAGGGCATCAGATTGGATGACCACCAAAAACAAACATTGCTGGAAGGCAAGCCTCTTTATCTGGAAGGGATGACCTCCAAAAAAGGAGAACTGTTTGAAGCAACCGTTCAGTTCAATGCAGACAAGCGCTATGTTGAATTTATATTCAACAACAACCAAAACCAGCAGCAAGGACAACGACAGAACCCATC
>NZ_JBNDHY010000693.1:0-243 GCF_056755315.1 Monashia sp. HAY1-2A | reverse complement strand
GACCTGTCCAGTTTCTTTCCGTAAACGCTTTTTCCACTCTTTCTGCAGTCCCATGGAAATCTTCGGTGTATTCCGAAAGTTTTGTCTGGATATGCAGACTATGAAAAAATTCTTCCAGCTTTTTGATTCCGGCTTCTGCTTTTTCCTCAATGCTTCCGTCTTTTATTCCCCAGACTCTTTCTGCATATTGTGCTAACTTTCCTTTTTTCGTTTCAAAATTGTAGCGATAATGAGAAGGTGCAA
>NZ_JBNDHY010000692.1:0-243 GCF_056755315.1 Monashia sp. HAY1-2A | reverse complement strand
CCCCCCCCCCCCCCCCCCCTTTTAATGAGACGGCGACCACCGAGGTCTACACTCTCTCCGTTGTCGGCAGCGTCAGGTGTGTAGAAGAGACAGGGCCGTGCCCCAGCCCTCGACCCCGCCAGCGCCTCGGCGGTGGCGGCCGACGTCGTCCTGTCTTTTCTCCACCTCTCCGCGCCCACGAGAAGAGGAGCAATCGGGGGGGGGCGGTTGTTGTTTGCAAGGAGGAGGGGGGGGGGGGGAGGG
>NZ_JBNDHY010000691.1:0-243 GCF_056755315.1 Monashia sp. HAY1-2A | reverse complement strand
ATCCCGAGCATGATGGTCACGATGGAGAGGGCAAGCGGCAGGCCAAGATGCGGCACCGCCGAGACCGTGACACTGACCGCATCGCCCTGGACGGCAGAAGCCATGGGCGAAGAGACGTAGCCGTGGGTGAAGCCGGAAAAGAGGGCTGCGACCAGACCGAGGACCGCCAGCACGCTGGGGCCGAGCCAGAGCAGAACGGGCGCCTCATGCGGATGCTTCGGGGTTTCGGCCACGGTGCCGATG
>NZ_JBNDHY010000690.1:0-243 GCF_056755315.1 Monashia sp. HAY1-2A | reverse complement strand
ATCCTGGATGATGTTGCGGACCTCCGCGCGTCCACACCCACGGATGCCGCCAAGCGGATCGTTCCGGACGTCGCAGAAGAACTGGCCATGGTCCGGCAAGCCAGGGAACACCTGCGCCGCGGCATCAGCCGCATGGTGGACCGCGAAATGGACAGGCTTCATTCCCTGAAATCACGCCCGGTCCTCGCCTCGCCGGCCACCATGGTGGACGCCCGCGCAGAGGATATCCATCGCCTGCAGCGC
>NZ_JBNDHY010000689.1:0-243 GCF_056755315.1 Monashia sp. HAY1-2A | reverse complement strand
CCCACCACCATTGGAACCGGTTGGAATGTTATGAATGCAATTCTGAGCACGGGGGACTTTAATGGAGACGGTACGGGAGACGTGCTGGCCCGGCGTTCGGATACAGGCGCCCTCTGGCTCTACCCCGGCGACGGAACCCGCGGCTGGCTCCAATGGAAGCAAATCTCCGCGGGTTGGGACAACCGAACATCGATCGCAGGCCCCCGGGACCTCGACGGCGATGGCAAGAACGATGTCATTGGC
>NZ_JBNDHY010000688.1:0-243 GCF_056755315.1 Monashia sp. HAY1-2A | reverse complement strand
GCCCGACGCTCGAGGTCGGTGTCGCTGCGCTGCCGGCGCCGTTCTGACGCGGCGACGCGCGCCACCATCGGGCGCACCCACTCCCCCTCCTCCGCCCGGCTCATCCAGGCCGGGACGAGGACGACGAGGCGTCCTTCCTGCCGGTAGGCCGAGACGGTGCGACGGCGACGCGGGCTGCTGCGGACCTCGACGGCGACACCGTCGACCACCGTGTGCACCACCTCGCGGGACGCCACTGCCATA
>NZ_JBNDHY010000687.1:0-218 GCF_056755315.1 Monashia sp. HAY1-2A | reverse complement strand
CCCCCCCCCCCCCCCCCCCCCCCGCCAAAAAAACAAGCCCCCCCCCCAGATTACTACGCGTCTCGTGGGCTCGGAGATGTGTATAAGAGACAGGCGCACACACCGTCGAATGGCACCTGCGCAAGATCTTCACCAAGCTCGGCGTGCGGTCGCGCCGCGAGATCGCCAGGCACGCCGGAGCCTGTCTCTTATACACATCTGACGCTGCCGACGACGGA
>NZ_JBNDHY010000686.1:0-243 GCF_056755315.1 Monashia sp. HAY1-2A | reverse complement strand
CCTTCGTCGGCAGCGTCAGATGTGTATAAGAGACAGGTTCATCTTCACCACGCTCTACCGGGGCACCGCCCGGCACCGCGAACGGGTACCCCGCTCCGGCCCGGTCGCCGACGGTGCGGTCGATGGGGATCTGCCCGACGTTGCGGATCTGTCTCTTATACACATCTCCGAGCCCACGAGACGCGTAGTAATCTGGGGGGGGGGGTTTCTGTTTGGGGGAGGGGGGGGGGGGGGGGGGGGGGG
>NZ_JBNDHY010000685.1:0-243 GCF_056755315.1 Monashia sp. HAY1-2A | reverse complement strand
GGATGACGACGGACAGACGCACGTCGTCGGACGCAGTCGCAGGGATGGACGAGGTGCTCATGGCAGTCCCGGTGGCGATCACACGCGACCGGGAGCCCGCGAGCCCGGCAAGGACGTCGGCGCTCCACGTTGTTGCCGCGGGAGCTTGGATTTGCCCCGGCCTGGTGCCGGCTGCACGCCATACGCACCAAAGAGGTTAACGCCGCACCAACGCGGCGTCATGGCGGCGTTGTCCCCGAAGGA
>NZ_JBNDHY010000684.1:0-243 GCF_056755315.1 Monashia sp. HAY1-2A | reverse complement strand
CATTGAAAGGAACCACCATGACCATCACCGAAAACGAGTCCGTCAACGACGTCGCAAACCTCGAGCGCACCAAGGTCCTCAACAACGGTGGGAAAGTGTCGCTGACCTTTTCCGATGCTGAGTTCGAACGCCGCCTCGCCGGCCTCCGCAGGATCATGGCCGAAAAGGACCTCGACGCCGTCGTCCTCACCAGCTACCACTCCATCAAGTACTACTCCGATTTCCTCTTCACCTACTTCGGCC
>NZ_JBNDHY010000683.1:0-244 GCF_056755315.1 Monashia sp. HAY1-2A | reverse complement strand
CTCCCTGCCCGATCATGACGGCGGTGAGTCCAGCCTGCCTTTGCAGCCCCATGATCTGGGTGACGTACGTGATGATGAACAGCGAGTAGATGTAGAAGCCCGCATTCTCGCCCATGCGGCTTCCGGTGGCGATGAGGATTTCGCGCCAGTTCCGGCGGAACAGGATGGCCAAGGGCAGCTTGCGTTCGGACACGCCCAGGCTCTCGCGCTTCCGCTGCGCTTCCTTGAACAGCGGTGTTTCCTG
>NZ_JBNDHY010000682.1:0-244 GCF_056755315.1 Monashia sp. HAY1-2A | reverse complement strand
CCCCTCCGGAGACCGGCGACGGCGATGGCGACGCCACCGGCGCGGCGCGGGACGGCGGCGGCGCGAACGGATCGAAGTCGTCCGGCAGCATCATCGGACCCGCCGGCGCGGGCGGCGGCGCCTGGACCGGCGGCGCCGCGAAGGCCGAGACGTGCGGCGCGGGCGCCGGCGAGGTGCTGAAGACGTCGGGCGGCGGCGGCGTGCCGCCGAACAGGTCGGCGAACGGATTGGAACTGGACAAGGC
>NZ_JBNDHY010000681.1:0-244 GCF_056755315.1 Monashia sp. HAY1-2A | reverse complement strand
ATGCAATGGTAAGATTCAAAGGTTTTGAAGGCTTGCATTTTCTGGAAAAATTTAGTTCAAAAATTTCGGAATGGCAGCAGCTGAGGTTGCTCCTTTCTATACCATCAATACCAGAAAATTCTGATGCTACCATTGGAAAATGGCTGGAAAGCACCAATGATTCTGCAGTGATTTTTGTACTTAAACTTATAAAAAAGTTTCAGATATTAACCCTTTATTCTAAAATCATAGAATTGCTTAACAG
>NZ_JBNDHY010000680.1:0-244 GCF_056755315.1 Monashia sp. HAY1-2A | reverse complement strand
GCCTTCTACGAGGGCAATCATTTTGTCAAGAAAAGATTCTCCCGGTTTAGTGGTTACTTTTACTTTGATCCTGTCGGAAAGGACTTTAGTACCACCGGTTACGGAGCTTTTATCGCCTCCTGCCTCGCGAATTACAGGAGCACTTTCCCCGGTAATAGCAGATTCTTCGATGGTTGCCAGTCCTTCAATAATCTCGCCGTCCATCGGGATCTGATCTCCAGCTTCGCACATGAAAACATCTCCC
>NZ_JBNDHY010000679.1:0-244 GCF_056755315.1 Monashia sp. HAY1-2A | reverse complement strand
CTTTTGTCCTGATCAAGACCGATGCCTCACGCATCCCGGAAACGGCCGAGCAAATTTCGGCCATTCAAGGCATCAGCGAGGTCTATTCAGTCACCGGCGAATGGGACCTCATCGCTGTTGCACGGGTGTCCAAGCACGAGGATCTGGCAGACGTCATTGCCGACCGCCTGTCCAAGGTGCCCTCAGTGGTCCACACCACCACGCACATCGCCTTCCGCGCCTACTCACAGCACGACCTCGATGC
>NZ_JBNDHY010000678.1:0-244 GCF_056755315.1 Monashia sp. HAY1-2A | reverse complement strand
GCCATAATACTGTGAAACGGCTGCCGGTCAATTCCGGCAGCGATGTTTTTCTCAAAGGTGCTGTCGCTCAGGCAATCCCGGCCAGGTTCAACAGGAAAAAGGAGGCTCCTACCGCACCGAGGATCGGATAGGGGCCAATCTTGGTGAACATTAGCAGCGAAACGGCGATTGCGATCGTCGCAATCTCGATCACCCCGACACCAGCGGAGCTTGCGACGGCAAATACCCCGGCAAAGATCAGACC
>NZ_JBNDHY010000677.1:0-242 GCF_056755315.1 Monashia sp. HAY1-2A | reverse complement strand
CAACACGGTCGTCGGCTCGAAGGTCAAGAACGTCATGAATAACCCGAACAAGGGCATGCCCGAGATCACCCCGATCTGGCTCGACCAGTGAGTCGGTGCTGACGGCGTCCCGCCGCGGACGC
This sequence comes from Monashia sp. HAY1-2A, assembly GCF_056755315.1. NCBI lineage: Bacteria > Bacillati > Actinomycetota > Actinomycetes > Micrococcales > Intrasporangiaceae > Intrasporangium > Monashia sp. HAY1-2A. Next base: position 120 of record NZ_JBNDHY010000677.1, on the reverse strand, counting down.
ATGATCTGAACCGAACGCGGTGGTGGGGGGGGGGGGGGGCCAAACCACCCGCCCCCCCACCCCCCCCCCCCTCCCCCCCCCCCCCCCCCCCCCCCCCCCCCTACGGCCCGCACTGGACAC
>NZ_JBNDHY010000676.1:0-244 GCF_056755315.1 Monashia sp. HAY1-2A | reverse complement strand
AATAAAAGCAGTAAACCGTATAAACCGGCCTGCGCCAGACGGCGGCCATCAATATTATCGATGTAAGAGGTGAGATAACCGACCGAGACAATGCCGATCACCTGATTACTGGCATCCAGAATCGGGGCTTTGCTGCGCAATGAAACGCCGATGCCGCCCTGACGTACGGAAATGATGGTTTTACCGGCCAGCACACCGGCGTTATCACCGCCAATCATCGGCAGGTCTATGCGCTCCGGAGATT
>NZ_JBNDHY010000675.1:0-244 GCF_056755315.1 Monashia sp. HAY1-2A | reverse complement strand
CCTTTTGTCATCCCGTAGGGATCTCAGCAAAGAATTCCACAACATTTGTGAAAATTAGTGTTCACGGTGTCAGGCTGAGCCTGTCGAAGCCAGTGCCATTCGTGTTTAAGAACCAGTTTAGCGAGCTTTTATAAGTGCAACGCCTTTATGAAACTAAATTTTTGATATTGGATTCGTCGTCAATTCGAGTGTTTTTTCGTAACAAAGTGGAGAAAAAATGTATCGAGAATGAAATGTATCCTCA
>NZ_JBNDHY010000674.1:0-244 GCF_056755315.1 Monashia sp. HAY1-2A | reverse complement strand
GCGTAGTGCTTGCGGAGATCCGTCTTCCTGATCTTCCCGCTAGCCGTGCGCGGCATCTCCTCAACGAACACCACGGACTTGGGAATCTTGTACCGGGCAAGGCGGCCTTCCAGATGCGAGCGCAACTGTTCCTCGCTCAGGACAGAGCCCTCCCGCAACGTGACGATTGCGCGGGGCACTTCACCCCATTTCCCGTCGGCCACTCCGATGACGGCCACGCTCCCCACGGCGGGCAGTTCTGCGA
>NZ_JBNDHY010000673.1:0-211 GCF_056755315.1 Monashia sp. HAY1-2A | reverse complement strand
CCCCCCCCCCCCCCCCCCCCCCCTCCTTCGAAAAAAAAAACCCCCCCCCCCAGATTACTACGCGTCTCGTGGGCTCGGAGATGTGTATAAGAGACAGGTGTGCGACCACCTCTCGGACATCGAGGAAGCAGAACGCGCGGCCGACGAGGCGGGCGTCCGGCACGCCATCTGGTCCTGTCTCTTATACACATCTGACGCTGCCGACGACGGA
>NZ_JBNDHY010000672.1:0-244 GCF_056755315.1 Monashia sp. HAY1-2A | reverse complement strand
CGTCGAGGTGTCCGTGCGCCATGGTGTGTCGGGCCGCCATGGCGGCCAGCGACAGCAGGTGCTGAACGGCGCCGGCGACTTCGCCCTGGTGGTTGAGGACGGCCGCACCGCGGTCCCGTGCCTCGTGCACGGGGTCCGCCATGACGCCGAGGACGCTGGCCGCCTTGGCCAGCGGATGGGGGTAGGTGGGGTCGGCCGGGCGCACGTGGGAGCGGGCGTCGACCTCCCGGCTGTGGATGAGGAG
>NZ_JBNDHY010000671.1:0-217 GCF_056755315.1 Monashia sp. HAY1-2A | reverse complement strand
CCCCCCCCCCCCCCCCCCCCCCCCCTCCAACACAACCCCCCCCCCCCTAGATTACTACGCGTCTCGTGGGCTCGGAGATGTGTATAAGAGACAGGTTCTGGCTCAACCTCATCTCGCGCGTCGTGCTCCTGTCCGCCGCCTGGGCTGCCGGACGCGTCGACCTGACGGTGCGGGCCGAGTCTGTCTCTTATACACATCTGACGCTGCCGACGACGGA
>NZ_JBNDHY010000670.1:0-244 GCF_056755315.1 Monashia sp. HAY1-2A | reverse complement strand
CATCAAAAATGACTACTTTTCCCTGACTCCAGATTTTTTCAACTTCGGATTTCAGTGTTCCGTAATATTTATCGGTATAAACTTCTTCAAATTCCACAAAAGCATCTTCCGCAATTTTCTGCCTGAATTCATCAGGACTTAAAAAATGATAATCCACAGCATGCACTTCGCTTCCTCTCGGCTGCCTCGTGGTACAGGAAATCGAGAACTGCAATTCATTAAATACTTCCAGAGAATGTTTTAC
>NZ_JBNDHY010000669.1:0-245 GCF_056755315.1 Monashia sp. HAY1-2A | reverse complement strand
GTCAGACGCCGGGGGTGACGAACGCTCTTCATGTCCTTGAGGGCCAGCATCTCATCTACTCCGACCGGGGCGTCATCAGAATTCGGGATAGGGCTGCCCTGGAGGGTTTCGCCGGTACCGCCTACGGCACGCCCGAACGCCTGCAGAGCAGAATGACGATCGGCTCTTGAACTCGACATTCTCAACCGTACCAAAACCGGAGGCGCGGAACAACGCGAAGATCACGAGGTTCGACTGTTATTCGG
>NZ_JBNDHY010000668.1:0-245 GCF_056755315.1 Monashia sp. HAY1-2A | reverse complement strand
CAGGCACGGCAACGCATGGCCATGATCTTCCAGAAGATCCACTTGGTCCCGCGCCGCACAGCCCTGGACAACGTCTGCGCCGGTGCCCTTGCACGCATCCCCACGGTGCGCTCGCTTACTCCCCTGCTGTTCCCGGCGGAAGTCCAACAGGAAGCCCTCGACTGCCTGGACAGTGTTGGCCTGGCAGACCGCGCCTTCGACCGCGTCGGCAGACTCTCCGGCGGACAGCAACAGCGCGTGGCGGT
>NZ_JBNDHY010000667.1:0-245 GCF_056755315.1 Monashia sp. HAY1-2A | reverse complement strand
ATGTTGGGGGGAAGGACAATGCAGGATGTACTTGACGCCATCAGCGCTCGCATCAAGGCGCCTTACTTTGGTTACGCGATACTTGCGTTTATAGGACTCAACTGGAGGGGCATATTTTTACTCTCGGTGATGAAGGGGAGTCCGCAAGAACGCTTGGCCGCATTTGATGCGCAAACGAGCACTTGGAGCTTAATAGTGCTCCCGCTACTTGCTGGGGGGCTTGTCACACTTGCATCTCCTTGGGT
>NZ_JBNDHY010000666.1:0-245 GCF_056755315.1 Monashia sp. HAY1-2A | reverse complement strand
GTTCATCAGGGGGTTGGCTTTTGTAAAAAAAGCGGCTGCCAAAACAAATTATGAACTGGGCCTTCTTGATGAGAATCTGTATTTCAATATCGCTGAGGTCTGTGACGAACTTATCAACGGCGAACTTCACGAGCAGTTTCCTGTAGATATGATACAGGGAGGAGCAGGAACTTCAATCAATATGAACGCAAATGAAGTGATTGCAAACAGGGTTTTAGAAAAATTAGGAAAAAATAAAGGACAAT
>NZ_JBNDHY010000665.1:0-245 GCF_056755315.1 Monashia sp. HAY1-2A | reverse complement strand
ATCATCAACTACGGCGAGGGCCAGACGGAGCCGCTGCGCACGAAGATCCTCAACACGTACACGATGGTGTTCAACGAAGGTTCCGCACCGGCACCGGTGGACACGTCCTGGCTCGGCGCCCTCGGCCTCACGGGGTGGGTGGGACCGGAAGCACGCGGTGCGGTGAGCGGGGCGGCCATCACGGGCCGCAATCCGCGCTTCGCCTACACGGTCGGCTTCGCGAATGCGACGGCACAGTACTGGAC
>NZ_JBNDHY010000664.1:0-245 GCF_056755315.1 Monashia sp. HAY1-2A | reverse complement strand
GGTGAACGGGGTCTGCGTGCCCCAGCGGGAGGGGATGTTGAGGTTGAAGACGAATTCCTGCAGTGCCTGGTGCACCGCGGCGTAGTCGAGGCCGTCGCGCCGCACGTACGGGGCGAGGTAGGTGTCGAAGGAGCTGAACGCCTGCGCTCCGGCCCATTCGTTCTGCAGCGTCCCGAGGAAGTTCACGAGCTGACCGAGTGCGCTGGAGAAGTGCCGCGGCGGCGCGGAGGCGATCTTCCCGGGGA
>NZ_JBNDHY010000663.1:0-245 GCF_056755315.1 Monashia sp. HAY1-2A | reverse complement strand
ATCCGGGCATGGCTCACGACCGCGAACGGCACCGTCATCGGCTCCCCGACCCAGCTCGCGGTGAGCGCCAACCCCATCGACGGCGTGATCTACTGGGTCGGTGGCATCCTCGTGGGCCTGGTCCTGCTCGCCGGCATCGCGCGCACCGTCCTCAAGGGCACGTCCCGCGTCGACGAGCTCCCCGACATCGAGACCGTCACGGCGGCGCACGAGGTGCTCGAAGACGGGCATCACGACTGACTCCG
>NZ_JBNDHY010000662.1:0-215 GCF_056755315.1 Monashia sp. HAY1-2A | reverse complement strand
CCCCCCCCCCCCCCCCCCCCCCCCCTGCCAAACAAAACACCCCCCCCCCAGATTACTACGCGTCTCGTGGGCTCGGAGATGTGTATAAGAGACAGGGACGGTACCGCTCGACCTCGAGCAGCCACCGGGAACCGATCCACGAGTACGGGCAGCTCGCGGGTCATGACACCTCTTGTGACTGTCTCTTATACACATCTGACGCTGCCGACGACGGA
>NZ_JBNDHY010000661.1:0-245 GCF_056755315.1 Monashia sp. HAY1-2A | reverse complement strand
CCCCCCCCCCCCCCCCCCCCCCCCTCCCCAACCCAACAACCCCCCCCCCACATTACTACGCGTCTCGTGGGCTCGGAGATGTGTATAAGAGACAGGCTCACGCAGGGGTGGGCCCAGGCCGGCCACCGTCGAGCCGAGAACGTCGGGCACCGTGCGGGCAGTAGGTTGGGAGGATGGCCACCCCCGCCCGCAGCCTGGCCGACGACATCCGCGCTGTCTCTTATACACATCTGACGCTGCCGACG
>NZ_JBNDHY010000660.1:0-245 GCF_056755315.1 Monashia sp. HAY1-2A | reverse complement strand
CCCCCCCCCCCCCCCCCCCCCCCCTTCCAAAAAAAAACACAACCCCCCCAGATTACTACGCGTCTCGTGGGCTCGGAGATGTGTATAAGAGACAGTTGAGGAAGATGGCCATGGTTCGCGTTCTCTCTTCTGTCGACTCGGGTCTTACTTGGCGGCGAGCTCGGCGGCGGTGCCAGCGCCGAGGTCATGGCCCTGTCTCTTATACACATCTGACGCTGCCGACGACGGAGAGAGTGTAGATCTCG
>NZ_JBNDHY010000659.1:0-245 GCF_056755315.1 Monashia sp. HAY1-2A | reverse complement strand
GATCCAGTCGGATTGGCTTTTATCGCAGGCAGTCGGAGGAATTCAGCTACAGGTTTTCGAAGAAGATCTGGAAAAGGCGTATCAGGTTTTGGAGGATTATAAAGAAAATGAAGTGTTTTCTTTAGAAGTTGAACATACCATCGAAAATCCAGCATTTGATTGTGTATGCCCCAAATGCGGATCTAATCATATTTACAGAGATGACAGTGCCACAAGCTTTTTCGGCCTGTCTCTTATACACATCT
>NZ_JBNDHY010000658.1:0-246 GCF_056755315.1 Monashia sp. HAY1-2A | reverse complement strand
TTCTGGGACTGCTGGCCGCCAGCGTCGCGGGCGCCTCGGTGGATGCCTCCGAAATCGGCGGATACGACGTCGTCGTGGCGGACACGCAGGCTCCTGCGGTTTTCGGGGCCAAGGGCGAGTTCTTCGCCTCCGGCCGCATGGACAACCTTTCCTCCACGCACGCGGGGTTGGTGGCCTTGATTGCCCATGCTTCCTCGTCGCCGGACGACGGCCCGATCGCCGTTCTGGCGGCGTTCGATCACGAGG
>NZ_JBNDHY010000657.1:0-246 GCF_056755315.1 Monashia sp. HAY1-2A | reverse complement strand
CCCCAACCGCCATCCCGGCCGTGTTCAAACTCGACCCGATTTCCGCGACCGGCACCGCGATTTTTTTCTCCGCGCTGATCTCGATGCTGGTATTGAAGATCAACTTCAAAACTGGTCTGACCACTTTGAAAGAGACCTTCTACGAACTGCGCTGGCCTATTCTGTCGATCGGCATGGTGCTGGCCTTCGCCTTCGTCACCAACTATTCCGGCATGTCTTCGACCATGGCGCTGGTGCTGGCCGGTA
>NZ_JBNDHY010000656.1:0-246 GCF_056755315.1 Monashia sp. HAY1-2A | reverse complement strand
GATACGGCCCTTCACCTGGCCTTCTCCTGCCATGTCCACAACTCGAGCGGGGAGCTCCTGGTCACCCGTCGCGCGCTCGGCAAGACGGCGTGGCCGGGTGTCTGGACGAACTCGTTCTGCGGTCACCCCGAGCCCGCCGAGCCGGTTCTGACCGCCGTGCACCGCCGTGCCGAGTACGAGCTCGGCATCACACTGCAGGATGTGCGGCTCGCCCTCCCGCTCTTCCGGTACCGCGCGGTCGACGCG
>NZ_JBNDHY010000655.1:0-246 GCF_056755315.1 Monashia sp. HAY1-2A | reverse complement strand
CTGCACGGTGACCTTCCACTGCGGGATGCCCAGCGAGAGGGCCGCTTCGCGCATCTGCGAAGGCACCAGGCGCAGCATTTCATCGGTGGTGCGTACCACCGCCGGCAGCACGATGAAGGACAGCGACAGCGCGCCGGCGAAGGCCGAGAACTGGCCACCGGTCTGCATCACGTACAGGGTGTAGACGAACAGGCCCAGCACGATGGACGGTGCCGACAGCAGGATGTCGTTGACGAAACGCACCAC
>NZ_JBNDHY010000654.1:0-246 GCF_056755315.1 Monashia sp. HAY1-2A | reverse complement strand
AAGGGATCGTGCTCGATGATTCCCTTGCGCTGGTACGTCGGAATGAAGGCGGAAGCGTCGTCGCGGGAAATGCCGAAGGTCGTCTGCGTCAGGTCGTTGGTGCCAAAGGAGAAGAATTCGGCAGCCTCGGCGATCTTGTGGGCGCGGAGAGCGGCGCGCGGAAGCTCGATCATTGTGCCGACGAGATAGTCGATCTTCAGGCCGCCTTCGGCCATGACGGCCTTGGCAGTCGTATCGATCCGTTCC
>NZ_JBNDHY010000653.1:0-246 GCF_056755315.1 Monashia sp. HAY1-2A | reverse complement strand
CCTCCACCGCGCGCGCCGGTGCCAGCACGAAGCCGTAATCGTTGGCGGCGTAGCCGAAGGTATTGGCCTGCAGGCGCGTCCAGCGCATCGCCATCAGCGCCGCCAGCCCCTCGTTGACCTGGCGCCCGGCGAACGGATACACGAACACGAACTGTCCTTCGCGGCGGCGCACGCTTTCCACCAGCAGCAGTGACGGGCCGGGCAGCGCGGATACGCGTGCCTGCAGGCGCAGCAGCGGTGCAAGCC
>NZ_JBNDHY010000652.1:0-246 GCF_056755315.1 Monashia sp. HAY1-2A | reverse complement strand
CTGTTGTACCGACCACACGCCCGGCCGCGCTGGGCGGCCTGGCGATCGCCATCGGCGGTGCCGTTCTGTTTTCCACGAAGGCCATCGTCGCCAAACTGCTGTACCGCTACCACATCGACGCCGTCACATTGATCGCGTTCAGAATGCTGTTCTCGCTTCCGGTGTTTGCGGCCGTGGCGGTGTGGAAGATGCGGACCGAGCCGCCGCTCGCCGTACGCGACCGCTGGCGTCTCGCCGGACTGGGTC
>NZ_JBNDHY010000651.1:0-246 GCF_056755315.1 Monashia sp. HAY1-2A | reverse complement strand
GCTGAACAACAAGAAGATCTCCAAGGGAGCAGCCGATGCCCTCGTTGAGAAGTCCCTTGTTGGCGCCAACCTCTGGAACGAAGTCAAGGACCGCCTGGACAAGCCGGGTTCGGGCCTCTCCGGTGGCCAGCAGCAGCGTCTGTGCATCGCGCGCGCCATCGCCGTGGAGCCCCAGGTGATCCTCATGGATGAGCCCTGCTCCGCCCTGGACCCCATCTCCACGCTGGCCGTCGAAGACCTCATCAA
>NZ_JBNDHY010000650.1:0-246 GCF_056755315.1 Monashia sp. HAY1-2A | reverse complement strand
CATATTGACTGTGACCCGGCTCACCGTCACAATAAATGAACGCTATTCATTTCGCCATGCGAGCTTGCGACCGTCCACCCAGATCTCGCCAGCCGCCCCCAGCACTTCAGGATCCCGGTGACCCCCAAGATCCAGTCGCAGCTACGAAGTTCTGCAGCGCCGCAGCTTCAAGCACACGTCAGCATCACGACCGAGGATCCCCATGACCCCGACATTCAATACAGACACACCAGCAGGTGAGAAGCC
>NZ_JBNDHY010000649.1:0-246 GCF_056755315.1 Monashia sp. HAY1-2A | reverse complement strand
CTCCCCCGATGTCCGACGTCAGCCCCCCGGGTGATCCCGAGGTTTCAGGCTCCCGGCCTCACGTCCGAATCACGCAGCGAACAGACGCGCCGCATGCAGGCCCAATCCGGTCGCGACTGACGCGAAACGGTCGCCGCGCACCGTCTTGGCGTCGGGGTAGTCCGCCGCGATGCGGTCGGCCAGCACGGTCAGGCCGGTCGAGCCGCCGGTGAAGTACAGCGCATCGATGTCCGACGGCTTCAGCCC
>NZ_JBNDHY010000648.1:0-246 GCF_056755315.1 Monashia sp. HAY1-2A | reverse complement strand
ATCCGTGCCCTACCAGGAGGCGGCACGCAAAGGACGCAGCGTTCGCGCATGGAAAGTCCAGGTGATCCGGGAGACACTCCGGCTGCAGCTGTCCAACCGTGTCTTAGTGACCGGCAGATCAAGGATCTGGCAGAGCTGGGCCGCATGGTGGAGAAACACTATGGAGCTCCACAGGACACCGAATGGGCCATGGATTCCAATGGAAGACTGTGGTTGACCCAGGCCAGGCCCATCACCACCCTCTAC
>NZ_JBNDHY010000647.1:0-246 GCF_056755315.1 Monashia sp. HAY1-2A | reverse complement strand
CCCCCCCCCCCCCCCCCCCCCCCCCCCCCCCCCCCCCCCCCCCCTCCAAAAACAAAACACCCCCCCCCAGACTACTACGCGTCTCGTGGGCTCGGAGATGTGTATAAGAGACAGGCTCGACGGTGTCGTGCAGCGGCGCCGGGCGCAGGTAGCGCACGTCGAGCCCGGCCGTGACGTACGACAGGTCGGCGCCGGGCAGTGGTGGCCACCCGCCGCGCTCCGCCTCGAGCATGACCGCGGCCGCGC
>NZ_JBNDHY010000646.1:0-219 GCF_056755315.1 Monashia sp. HAY1-2A | reverse complement strand
CCCCCCCCCCCCCCCCCCCCCCCCCTTCCCACCAAAAAACCCCCCCCCCCAGATTACTACGCGTCTCGTGGGCTCGGAGATGTGTATAAGAGACAGACCGTGCTGGCCCCCAACCGACGACCCATGGTGACGCATGAGTGAACTCACCCTGACCCTGCTGCGGCTGGGTCTGCTCGCGCTGCCTGTCTCTTATACACATCTGACGCTGCCGACGACGGA
>NZ_JBNDHY010000645.1:0-246 GCF_056755315.1 Monashia sp. HAY1-2A | reverse complement strand
CCGTCGTCGGCAGCGTCAGATGTGTATAAGAGACAGCCACCGCAGGTCACCCTGGCGTTCCTCGGCGCGGTCCCCGAGCACCGGCTCGACGACCTCACCGAGGCCCTCGGCGCGGCCGCCTCGCGACGGGACCCGCTCGTCCTGCGGCTGTCTCTTATACACATCTCCGAGCCCACGAGACGCGTAGTAATCTGGTGGGGGTGGGTTGTTTTGGGGGGGAGGGGGGGGGGGGGGGGGGGGGGGGGG
>NZ_JBNDHY010000644.1:0-246 GCF_056755315.1 Monashia sp. HAY1-2A | reverse complement strand
CCCCCCCCCCCCCCCCCCCCCCTCTCCTCCAAAACAAAGACCCCCACCCCAGATTACTACGCGTCTCGTGGGCTCGGAGATGTGTATAAGAGACAGCCCCCAGGACGGCCACCGAGACGGCACCGACGAGCACGGCGACGAGGGCACCCGACGGCACGCCCCGGTGGCACGCGGGTAGGCGTCGACGACGTCGCGGTCGAGGGCCACGACGAGACGTGCGGCCGCCGTGACCTGTCTCTTATACCC
>NZ_JBNDHY010000643.1:0-246 GCF_056755315.1 Monashia sp. HAY1-2A | reverse complement strand
TCAATGACGTGCTTCTAGTTCCTTATTATTCTGAAGTTTTACCTAATCAGGTTTCATTAAAACCAAGACTTACCGACAAACTTACGCTCAATGTTCCTATAGTTTCTGCTGCAATGGATACTGTTACCGAAGCTGAATTGGCGATTGCACTAGCAAGAGTCGGAGGTTTGGGTTTCATTCATAAAAATATGACGATTGCTGAGCAGGCTGCACAGGTAAACCGTGTAAAACGTTCTGAAAACGGGA
>NZ_JBNDHY010000642.1:0-246 GCF_056755315.1 Monashia sp. HAY1-2A | reverse complement strand
ATTATATGGGGCTTTCGCGTATGACAATGGCTTCAACGCTGAATTTTCTTACGGTGGATTCTCCTATTTTTACGTGGCCGCTGATCGACAATTCAGACCAGTTCGCGCGTCAGCTGGGCATGTTTGCCAAAGGAAAATATGGGAAACTGGAATACCGTTTCAGTTTAAATAAACCTTTCGCTACAGACCTTGTTCCTGCAAATGTTACAGATCCATCAAAAGCAGTAGCCGTAGACAATAATGGAA
>NZ_JBNDHY010000641.1:0-247 GCF_056755315.1 Monashia sp. HAY1-2A | reverse complement strand
GACGTCAGCCGTCCGGTTCTGGCGTGTTCTGTCACGGTAGGCGCAGATGGCACACTGGGCAGCGACATTCGTTTCTTCGCGGCGACTATCGAGTCGAAAGCCAAACTGGCTTATGACGACGTGTCTGGCTGGCTGGAAGCGGATGAGAAAAGCGAATGGCAACCTGTCAGTGAGGTGATCGCCTCACAGATCCGCCTGCTCAAACGCGTCTGCGACGTGCGCAGCGCATGGCGTACCGAACATGCAC
>NZ_JBNDHY010000640.1:0-247 GCF_056755315.1 Monashia sp. HAY1-2A | reverse complement strand
TCCCGAGACCATGCAAGGCCCCGTTCTGCAAACTTCCAAAACATATTTACCAACCGGTTTCATATTGAACATTGTATAGAAAGTTGCAACCTCATATACTTCGATGGGCTTAATACTCAATAATTCTGCAACATAATCCATTACTGGAACGTCTAACCATCCTCCGAATTCTTTTTGTGCTACGTGAAGTACAGGAATAAGAGCCGATTTTTGTCTTCCCTCAGGATATCTTGCGATAATTTTATGT
>NZ_JBNDHY010000639.1:0-247 GCF_056755315.1 Monashia sp. HAY1-2A | reverse complement strand
AATAAGGGCAGATACCGCCCCTACTCCGTTAACGCTTATTAACAGATTGAACATCTCTTTTTCTGATCTGGTTTTAAATCCGAAAAGCAAATGAGCATCTTCCCTGATAATCTGCTGAATAAAAAGAACGGTTTCCTGATTGGTGGTAAGGGTTTGTGAGGTCATTAAGCTAATACCTACATAGTAACCAACTCCCTGGACGTTGATCACTGCGTAAGTAGGCGTAAGTTCCTGAACAATGCCTTGT
>NZ_JBNDHY010000638.1:0-247 GCF_056755315.1 Monashia sp. HAY1-2A | reverse complement strand
GACAAGATGTTAGCCCTTAAAACCCCCTCCCGACCTCCCCCTTCGCAGGGGGAGGAGCCAGGACAAAACCCTAAGAATGATCCGTTCGGCTCCCCGCTGCGAAGAGGAGGGGCTTTCCCTTAAACTTTTTTATTCCTTCTCCGATGCATCAGCAAATACACCGCCGGAATCACCAGCATCGACAACAACGGGGCACTCACCATGCCGCAGATCATCGGCGCGGCAATACGCTGCATCACTTCTGAAC
>NZ_JBNDHY010000637.1:0-247 GCF_056755315.1 Monashia sp. HAY1-2A | reverse complement strand
CCGGACATCCGGATGCCTGTAATGATGGCCAGCGGTGCGGCGATAAAGACGGTGATGAAGTACGTCAGCAGCTGGAGGCTGTTGTAGTTGTTCCAGCCGTTTTCAACAGGCCAGTTCAGCGAGGCGTACTGCAGGCCGGCTGAGACAGCGTTCGGGAAGACATCCCAATTGGTGGGGACGATCCTCAACCATTGGCCCGTGGCGAAGAGCAGAACGATGAAGATAATGCCGTTCAAAACCCAAAGAG
>NZ_JBNDHY010000636.1:0-247 GCF_056755315.1 Monashia sp. HAY1-2A | reverse complement strand
ACAATAGGGGGAGAGCGATGAAGGAGTTGATGCTGTGCTTTCTGGCAGCTTTCGCGCTTGCGAGCTGCACGCCGACTCAACAGGGCGCCGGCATCGGCGCTGCAACTGGCGCAGTCGTTGGCGGCGCTCTCACGAACAATGTCCGAGGTGCGGCCGTTGGCGCGGCGATCGGCGGCGCGTCCGGGGCTGTCATCGGTAATGTCGCCGGTCGGCCCGGGCAATGCCGGTTCCGAGATCGTAGCGGTCG
>NZ_JBNDHY010000635.1:0-247 GCF_056755315.1 Monashia sp. HAY1-2A | reverse complement strand
GGTCCGGCGGCCAGCTCTGGATACCCGACAACCCCTTCATGCACCGAGCCGGCTACACCGACTCGCGAGCCGGTGCCCTGCAATACCTCCGGCGGAACACCCTCTGAGCCGCCAGCGAGGCGCACCTCAGCGCGTTCCTCGAGGCCGGTCCGCTGCTTGCTCGGTACCTCGAGGAGCTGGGGATTCCACTACAGGCCGTCCCTCGACCCGACTACCACCCGGCGTGGCCCGGGGCGCGGACCGGCCG
>NZ_JBNDHY010000634.1:0-247 GCF_056755315.1 Monashia sp. HAY1-2A | reverse complement strand
CCCCCCCCCCCCCCCCCCCCCCCCCCCCCCCCAAAAAAAAAACCCCCCCCCCCCAGATTACTACACGTCTCGTGGGCTCGGAGATGTGTATAAGAGACAGGCCATGGACGACGCGTCGCGGCACGACGAGGCGGAGCGGAAGTACGACATCGACCCCGGTGTCGAAGTAGACGGCCTCGAGGTCGTGCCTGACTGTCTCTTATACACATCTCCGAGCCCACGAGACGCGTAGTAATCTGGGGGGGGG
>NZ_JBNDHY010000633.1:0-246 GCF_056755315.1 Monashia sp. HAY1-2A | reverse complement strand
CCCCCCCAGATTACTACGCGTCTCGTGGGCTCGGAGATGTGTATAAGAGACAGCGGCAGACGCTCGGCATCGTCGGTGAGTCGGGCTCGGGCAAGAGCGTCACGAGCATGTCGATCATGGGCCTGCACAAGCCGGGCACGGTCCGGATGACCGGCTCGATCCGCCTCGACGGGCAGGAGCTCGTCGGCGCCCGTCCGGAGACCGTGCGCTCGCTGCGCGGCAAGAGGATGGCGATGATCTTCCAGG
>NZ_JBNDHY010000632.1:0-247 GCF_056755315.1 Monashia sp. HAY1-2A | reverse complement strand
ACACTCTCTCCGTCGTCGGCAGCGTCAGATGTGTATAAGAGACAGGGCATCTCCCGCGCGTCGGGCGAGCGACGCGTCGACGTGTCGCGTCGTGGCGGTCGACGGCGTTGCCCCAGAGCATGGTCCCGAGCGCCAGGGGCGTGACCTGTCTCTTATACACATCTCCGAGCCCACGAGACGCGTAGTAATCTGGGGGGGAGTGTTGTTTTTTTGGGGAGGGGGGGGGGGGGGGGGGGGGGGGGGGGGG
>NZ_JBNDHY010000631.1:0-248 GCF_056755315.1 Monashia sp. HAY1-2A | reverse complement strand
CCTCTGGAAGTACATACTGATCCTCGTGACAGTACTCGTTGGCCTGCTGTACACGGCGCCCAACTATTTCGTCGACTCGCCGGCACTGCAGGTGACGACCTCCAAGGCGACCGTCAAGGTCAACAGCGACACGGCTGCCCGGGTTGCCGAAGCGCTCAAGCGTGACGGTATTCCTGCCGAAGCCGTGGGTCTGGAAGGCTCGGGCGACAGCGCTTCGGTGCGCGCGCGCTTCGCGACCCCCGATATCC
>NZ_JBNDHY010000630.1:0-248 GCF_056755315.1 Monashia sp. HAY1-2A | reverse complement strand
GCATTAGAAGCGATGGCAGCCAATACCCCGGTCATCAGCTCAAATGCAGGCGGAATTCCGGAGGTAAACATCCAAGGCGAAACAGGATTTTTAGCTGAAATCGGGAATGTGGAAGCGATGAGCAACTACACCATTAAACTGCTCAGCAATGAAGCGCTTCTAACCGAAATGAAGAAGAGTGCGAAAGAACAGGCCATCAAATTCGATTTGAAAAACATTCTTCCTATCTATGAGCAAATGTATAGAAC
>NZ_JBNDHY010000629.1:0-248 GCF_056755315.1 Monashia sp. HAY1-2A | reverse complement strand
TCCACGTCAAGGGCACCAGAATTTAAACGGCTGTCGGCTGTTTCGACCGTCAGGTGTGCCTGGTAATTTTCAATATCGTTAGGATCTTAGGAGTCTAGAATGGCAAAGGAAAAATTCGAACGGACCAAGCCGCACGGGAACGTCGGCACCATCGGTCACGTTGACCACGGCAAAACCACCCTGACGGCTGCAATCGCAACCGTTCTGTCGAAGAAATTCGGCGGCGAAGCCAAGGCGTACGACCAGAT
>NZ_JBNDHY010000628.1:0-248 GCF_056755315.1 Monashia sp. HAY1-2A | reverse complement strand
ACATAAAGGTCGATTGGGTTCGCGACGGCACGCCGAAGATCATGGCCAAGCTTCAGGCCGAAATCCAGGCCGGCAACCCGGTTGCCGACGTCCTGCTGATCGCCGACGTCGTGACGCTGGAGCGCCTCAAGGAAGACGGCAAGCTGATGGCTTACAAGTCGACGGAGGCCGCCAACTACGACGCCGGGCTCTACGACGCCGACGGCTATTACTACTCCACCAAGCTGATCACCACCGGCATCATGTAC
>NZ_JBNDHY010000627.1:0-248 GCF_056755315.1 Monashia sp. HAY1-2A | reverse complement strand
GGATGCACAGCGGGAACGGTCCCCACAGCGAGATGAATCGGCGGGCGGTGGAGTGCTTCGATCGCGCGTTGACTGATGTGGGTGTTGTGGATGATCCGCTTCGTGGCGTCCTGCATGACTACTTTGCCTGGACCACCACCAACACCATGGCCCGCTACGAACGCTCAGCCGAGGATGTTCCGGCCGGGCTGCAGATGCCGAAATGGTCATGGGAGGGCTTGGAAACAGCTGAGGCGTCCGGCTGAGGA
>NZ_JBNDHY010000626.1:0-248 GCF_056755315.1 Monashia sp. HAY1-2A | reverse complement strand
CCCCACTGGCCTTAACCGTGGGGACGTTGAAGGAGTATGCATTGGGAGATCCGATGTGGGGCTGTCCAAGGCGGCTGAAAAGAATGCGGAGCATGGCGTTTGCGTCAGTGGCGGTGCCCACCGTGGAACGGGGGTTGGAGCCCATACGCTCCTGGTCCACGATGATCGCCGTCGTCAGTCCCTCAAGCACGTCCACATCAGGCCTTGCCAAGGATGGCATGAAGCCCTGGACGAAGGCGCTGTAGGTC
>NZ_JBNDHY010000625.1:0-248 GCF_056755315.1 Monashia sp. HAY1-2A | reverse complement strand
AGGCTGCCTACTTGCGTGCCAAGGCCCAGGGCTTCGGCTCCTCGAACAGTTGCCATTTCCAGGAAATAGCGCATCGGCACTCCCACCGATTCGATGAGCTCACCGCGCGCGACGGTATCAGCATGCAGGGCTCCCCGTGTGACAGCGAGGGACAGCCGGATCATCCCGAAAAGGTCGCCGTTGATCAAGGGGGCAAAGTCAGCTCCGAAACCTGTTTTCAGGCCTTTCTGAAACGCCCTGTGAAGTAC
>NZ_JBNDHY010000624.1:0-248 GCF_056755315.1 Monashia sp. HAY1-2A | reverse complement strand
GGCATCCCCCGGGAAGAGCTCTTCGTGACCACCAAGCTTCGCAACGGTGAGCAAGGCGAAGCCTACGACGCCTTCCAGCGGAGCCGGGACGCCCTGGGCCTGGAGGTTGTTGACCTCTACCTGATCCACTGGCCGGTCCCGTCTCAGGGCCTCTTCACCAAGGCCTGGAAGGAAATGGAGAAGCTGTACCAGGACAAGCAGATCCGCGCCATCGGCATTTCCAACTTCCTGCCAGATCACGTGGACAC
>NZ_JBNDHY010000623.1:0-248 GCF_056755315.1 Monashia sp. HAY1-2A | reverse complement strand
GGATCGGGGTGTCCGATGCTTTTCTCGGCGAGGGGACGTGCGCGGCCCTTGAGCGGCCGGAGGTCGGCGGTCCTGGCGGCAGCGGACTCGGCCGCTGCGGCGGCGACTGCCAGGGCCCGGTCAACGGGAGCACCGCCGTCGAGCTCTGCCAGGAAGGCGTCCCGGAAAGGCAGGAGGGCATCCACCATGGTTTTGTCACCGGGGTCGGCCTTGCCCAGCTCGGTGATGGCGCGGGCGAAGGCTTCCAC
>NZ_JBNDHY010000622.1:0-219 GCF_056755315.1 Monashia sp. HAY1-2A | reverse complement strand
CCCCCCCCCCCCCCCCCCCCCCCCTCTTCTAAAAAAAAGCGCGCCCCTCCCCAGATTACTACGCGTCTCGTGGGCTCGGAGATGTGTATAAGAGACAGGAGGGTCACCGGGCCGCTGCTCGCCCGCGCGGCGTCCCGGATGCGCTCGAGGTACGCGCGGCAGCTCACCTGAGACCCCTTTGCCTGTCTCTTATACACATCTGACGCTGCCGACGACGGA
>NZ_JBNDHY010000621.1:0-248 GCF_056755315.1 Monashia sp. HAY1-2A | reverse complement strand
ACCAAGAACCCCAACTACTGGCAGCCCGGCAAGCAGCACATCCCCGGCATCCGGATGCTCGCCTTCGCCGGCAACGACCCCGCCAACCTCGCCACGACGAACGGCGAGACCGACTGGGCCGACCAGTTCGTGCCGAACATCGAGAAGACGTTCGTCGCCAAGGACCCAGTGCACCGGCACTACTGGTTCCCGCCGGTCGGATCGACCATCCACTGGCAGCTCAACACGACCAAGGCGCCCGACAACGA
>NZ_JBNDHY010000620.1:0-249 GCF_056755315.1 Monashia sp. HAY1-2A | reverse complement strand
GGCGAAGGTGGTGGCACCGCGCTTCTGGGCGGCGGTGCTCACCGTGCCCCTGCTCACCGGCATCTTCTGTTCGTTGGCGATCAGCGCCAGCTACTTCGAAGCCGTGCACGTGCTGGGCCTGGACAACGGCGTGTTCTGGTCGGCGCTAAGCAACAGTGTGGATTCCTGGGACGATTTCGGCGGGGCAATGCTTAAGTCGGCCATTTTCGGCGGTACCGCCGCGCTGGTGGCGTCGTACGTGGGCTTCCA
>NZ_JBNDHY010000619.1:0-249 GCF_056755315.1 Monashia sp. HAY1-2A | reverse complement strand
ATTCCGGGGGTAGTAAGGTAGAGATAAGAAGAGTGATGCCCATGCGTCAAGAAACTGAACGATGAGCGGTACAGCTAAATCAGGCGCTGCAAGTGTTTGTTTTTCTGCACATATCTAAGTCGTTGTCTGTGCTCACAAATGCACTTCGACCGCCAGCGGCAAATGGTCCGACAAGTGCGTCCACGGCTTGTTGCCGAGGATCTGCGGGTCGTGGCTGCTGGCATTGCGCAGGTAAATGCGGTCCAGGCG
>NZ_JBNDHY010000618.1:0-249 GCF_056755315.1 Monashia sp. HAY1-2A | reverse complement strand
GCCCAATGGACGCGGCGCATGGGATCCCCGTGCCGGTATTCACGGGTCATGATGTCATCGTCGCTTGGGTTGGCACGGATCCGCGTCGCCGTCACGCCGTCGTTCCCGCGGGCCCCGGCCAGGCCGGTGACGGGAAGCTCGACGGCGGCCGGTGTCACGGTGAGGAGGTCGCCGTCGTCGATTGAATGCCGCCGCAAGGACAGGCCGAAGGGATCGCTGAACTCGGCGGTTACCGGACCAATCCGGAAC
>NZ_JBNDHY010000617.1:0-249 GCF_056755315.1 Monashia sp. HAY1-2A | reverse complement strand
GCCGTGACCCGCGCATCCGCCTGATCTGCACTGCTGATCAGCAAACTGGCTTCTGCGTTGTTGCATATCCAGCCCACGCGCGCGACGGGCGTGTCAGGGTTAAGAGGGACAAAAATGGCTTGCAGGTGCTGAACCGCCCAGAAGCACACCACAAAGTCGATACTGTTCGGCAGCCACACCACCACCCGATCGCCCCGTTTAATGTGATGCTGTTGCAAACAGGTGGCCGTTTTCATGACCCGCTGGAAC
>NZ_JBNDHY010000616.1:0-249 GCF_056755315.1 Monashia sp. HAY1-2A | reverse complement strand
AGCTTGGCCCGATCAGTGATCACGCCCGATGTGGCCAGCGCTCGGATCGCTCCGGCTCGGACGTCCATGTCGCTGAAACGGCCTCCCGTCCCGGTCGACCGCGCATCGGCATCAACGATCGCCTTCGCGGCGAGGAGCTCGATGTCGAGGTCCTCGATGGCGATCGACTGGGCCACCTTCTCTCCCCTCGGCTGACCGAGTTCCGGATCAGCGGTCAGGAGCTCGCGCATCACAATGGACGCCCAATCG
>NZ_JBNDHY010000615.1:0-249 GCF_056755315.1 Monashia sp. HAY1-2A | reverse complement strand
GAGCAGATCCGCGCCGCCGGTTTCGAGGTGGTGGACGACGACCGGGCAAGCATTCAGGAGTGGGACGTCTTCGAAGCCGGGTATCGGGAGAGATTTACCCGTTGGCTGGAAACACATGATGCCGACCATCCCGCCGCGGGGCAGGTCCGTCAGCAATATGAGGAGCAGCGCGCCGCATATGAAGAGGGCTACCGAGGCGTGCTCGGAATGGCGTATTTCTGCCTAAGGGGTTAGGAGTCCACTGCGTGC
>NZ_JBNDHY010000614.1:0-249 GCF_056755315.1 Monashia sp. HAY1-2A | reverse complement strand
GACTCATGGCTACCGCAGAAAGTTATGTCCTGGCGATCGGGACCAAGAAAGGCCTGTGGCTGGCGACCAGCCCGGACCGAAAAGAATGGTCCCTCTCCGGTCCGCACTTCCTGATGAGCGAGATACCCAGCATCGGGATAGACACGCGGGACGGCAAAACACGGATCATGGTGGGTGTCCGGTCAGAGCACTGGGGTCCCACCGTGGCACATTCAGACGACCTCGGCGCCACCTGGACCGAGCCCGAGC
>NZ_JBNDHY010000613.1:0-249 GCF_056755315.1 Monashia sp. HAY1-2A | reverse complement strand
CCCCCCCCCCCCCCCCCCCCCCCCCCCCCCCTTCCCCACCCAAGAGCCCCCCCCCCCAGATTACTACGCGTCTCGTGGGCTCGGAGATGTGTATAAGAGACAGGTCCTCGACGACGGCATCGGCGAAGCCGGCCTCGATGGCGTCGGGGGTGGTGACGTGGACGGCGCGGTCGAGCAGCGCACCAACGAGGTGCTCGTCCTGTCTCTTATACACATCTGACGCTGCCGACGACGGAGAGAGTGTGAAAG
>NZ_JBNDHY010000612.1:0-226 GCF_056755315.1 Monashia sp. HAY1-2A | reverse complement strand
CCCCCCCCCCCCCCCCCCCCCCCCCCCCCCTCTCCAACACACCACCCCCCCCCCCAGATTACTACGCGTCTCGTGGGCTCGGAGATGTGTATAAGAGACAGGTGGAACCCCGCAGATCGCCGTCCCGTCGCAGGCGCGCGGCACGTAGAGTGGCCGTACGCCCGAGACGGGTCACGGCCCCGGCTGTGCCTGTCTCTTCTACACATCTTACGCTTCCGACGACGGA
>NZ_JBNDHY010000611.1:0-222 GCF_056755315.1 Monashia sp. HAY1-2A | reverse complement strand
CCCCCCCCCCCCCCCCCCCCCCCCCCCCCTCCCAAAACCAAAACCCTCCCCCCCAGATTACTACGCGTCTCGTGGGCTCGGAGATGTGTATAAGAGACAGACCATGACGTGGACGTCCGGGGTCACCGGCGGCTCTTCCAGCTCCTGTCCCGCGCACGACTCACGGGGCGTGACCAGGCCGGCATCTGTCTCTTATACACATCTGACGCTGCCGACGACGGA
>NZ_JBNDHY010000610.1:0-220 GCF_056755315.1 Monashia sp. HAY1-2A | reverse complement strand
TCCGTCGTCGGCAGCGTCAGATGTGTATAAGAGACAGCTCCGCCACGGGTGTGCTGACGAGGCGCAACGAGGACAGCCGCGCCTCCGCCGCGGTCGGGGCGACGGCCTGCGACGCGAGGGCCTGTCTCTTATACACATCTCCGAGCCCACGAGACGCGTAGTAATCTGGGGGGGGGGGGTTTGGTTTTAGGAGGGGGGGGGGGGGGGGGGGGGGGGGGGG
>NZ_JBNDHY010000609.1:0-249 GCF_056755315.1 Monashia sp. HAY1-2A | reverse complement strand
CCCCCCCCCCCCCCCCCCCCCCCCCCCCCCGCCCAAAAAAAAAGGCACACCCCCCAGATTACTACGCGTCTCGTGGGCTCGGAGATGTGTATAAGAGACAGGGTCGAGCACCACCTCGTCCCGGATGAGGGCCGCGCGCAGCACGACCGCCCGCTGCCGTGGGTGCACCCGACGCAGAGCACCCAGGCGCTCGTCACGTCGACGCCGAACACCCTGTCTCTTATACACATCTGACGCTGCCGACGACGG
>NZ_JBNDHY010000608.1:0-249 GCF_056755315.1 Monashia sp. HAY1-2A | reverse complement strand
CGAGTGGGCCACCTCGTGCCCACCGCCCCGGCACAACTTCACGTCACTGCCGCGGATCCGGTCCGAGCGTCCCGCGGTCGACCTGCACCACCCGGAGGCCGCCGCCGGCTTCCGCCCCGTGGCCGACCAGGGCACCCTCACCCATGTGATGGGGCCGGCCGACGTCGACCACGAGCACGCCACCGCCCGTTCCGAGAAGCGTGAGGACTGAGCCCGATGCGCGTCGAGACCAAGCTCCTGGTCTACCTG
>NZ_JBNDHY010000607.1:0-249 GCF_056755315.1 Monashia sp. HAY1-2A | reverse complement strand
CCCCCCCCCCCCCCCCCCCCCCCCCCCCCCCCAAAAAAAAACGACCCCCCCCCAGATTACTACGCGTCTCGTGGGCTCGGAGATGTGTATAAGAGACAGCACCACGACGACGAGGACCCCCAGCACGAAGAGCATGACCCATTCTCACACCCCGCGATCGATGCACACCCGCCAGGCTGCCGAGGCGTCGGCGGCGAGGACGTCGGCGAGCGTGAGATCCCAGGCGCGGGAGGCGGGTTCGTCGACATC
>NZ_JBNDHY010000606.1:0-249 GCF_056755315.1 Monashia sp. HAY1-2A | reverse complement strand
ACCATCGAGATCTACATTCTCTCCGTCGTCGGCAGCGTCAGATGTGTAGAAGAGACAGGGGTGGTCACCGCCAAGCAGGAGGCGACGCGGCGTCCCAGAAGGCCGAGGCGCGCGGGTCGGCCTGCAGCAGGGCCTCGTAGTGGTCTGGCCCTGTCTCTTATACACATCTCCGAGCCCACGAGACGCGTAGTAATATGGGGGGGGGTGTTTTTTTTTGAGGAGGGGGGGGGGGGGGGGGGGGGGGGGGGG
>NZ_JBNDHY010000605.1:0-250 GCF_056755315.1 Monashia sp. HAY1-2A | reverse complement strand
GCCGTGTATCAGGCGCAGCAGGAAGCGAAGCGCGCGGGTATCACGCTCACCGACGCCGAACTTCAGAAGCTCCGCGAGAAGATCACGCTCACGCAGCAGCTTGACGGCAAGAACAAGGAAGTTGCCGCTTCGACCGAAGGCTTGAAGACGGCAGAGCAGTATTTCGCGGAAAGTTTCACAAGCACGCTTTCCGGCCTTCTTACAGGCACGCAGGACTTGAACGGTGCGCTCAAGAGCCTGCTCAACAACC
>NZ_JBNDHY010000604.1:0-250 GCF_056755315.1 Monashia sp. HAY1-2A | reverse complement strand
CACCTGTAACGTCAGTAGTTCTTACGTAGAACTGAGGACGGTATTTGTTGTGGAATGGAGTGTGACGTCCACCTTCTTCTTTAGAAAGGATATAAACAGATGCTTTGAATTTTTTGTGTGGCTTCACAGATTCTTTCTTAGCGATTACCATACCTCTCTTGATGTCAGTTTTTTCAATACCTCTCAACAATAGACCTACGTTATCACCAGCTTCACCTCTGTCTAGGATTTTTCTGAACATCTCAACCCC
>NZ_JBNDHY010000603.1:0-250 GCF_056755315.1 Monashia sp. HAY1-2A | reverse complement strand
GACAAGTCGGACCGCCGTCACGACGCTTTCCGGTTCGGTCTTGCCTGCGCTGATCTGCTTGAGGAGTAGCTGCGCGGCACGCCTGCCTATGGCCTGCGGATCGACGGAAATCGTGGTGAGTGCCGGAACCGCCGACCTTGCCTCGATGACGTCGTCGAATCCAACCACGGCGAAGTCCTGTCCCGGCTCCATCCGGCGGGCGCGCAACCCGTCGCATGCGCCGAAGGCGACGGCGTCGTTGAAGCACACC
>NZ_JBNDHY010000602.1:0-250 GCF_056755315.1 Monashia sp. HAY1-2A | reverse complement strand
GCCCTTGGCCGTTCGCATCGGCCGGGATGGAGATGCCGCCGATCGTCAGTTCGGATGCGGTGATCGTCGCGCCGTCTTGGGCCGCGTTGATGTCCGGGAACTTGGCTTCCTCGACGTAATAGCCGCCGTCCTCGTCCTCTTCGACGCCGGTGAGCGCGATATCGCCGATCGTGAAGGCCTCGCCGCCATTCGGCTTAAAGCTGGCATTCTTCAAGGTCATGGTCGTATCATCGACATCAATGCCTTCGGC
>NZ_JBNDHY010000601.1:0-250 GCF_056755315.1 Monashia sp. HAY1-2A | reverse complement strand
CTCCTGGCGTGAGCTCATCACCCGCCTCCTGAAGACCACCTAGCTCGAAGTTCCCGGAGGGATCCCACTTGGGTTCTTAGGTGGCCCTGCTGGACGGCCCTACTGTGGCCCTTCTGTCGATTTCCTGACGCAGTCTGCACATAACAATCTGGCTGCAGGCGCGAAACTGGCCGCCCGGAAGCAAAACGTGAAGCAGCTATTGTGGTAGTTTCCTCTTGAATGTGACGCATGCCATACAGGGCTGGTAATC
>NZ_JBNDHY010000600.1:0-250 GCF_056755315.1 Monashia sp. HAY1-2A | reverse complement strand
ATGTCGGCGGCCGGCTTGAACGAATTGTCTGCGACTTCGCGTGTCGGCGCCAGGATCAGCAGCTCCGCCGAGTGCCGCCAGTTGCGGATCAGCGCCGTGAGCATGATCCCGGCGACGATCGTCGACTTGCCGTTTTTCTTGCTGATGAGGAGAAAGAACTCCTCGATCAGCCGCGTCGCGTTCTTGGCATCATAGGCGCCGAAGACTGCCCGCACGAAGTCGAAGACGAACTCCTCGCAGACCTCGCCGA
>NZ_JBNDHY010000599.1:0-250 GCF_056755315.1 Monashia sp. HAY1-2A | reverse complement strand
GTGCCGGGGAAAACTGGTACTTGCGTTCGAGCCTGGCGCCCACCAATCCAGGTAACCCGGGTACACCAGGTAATCCAGGCAACCCGGGCACACCAGGCGTGGTCACCTACCGCACCGAGGTGCCCCTGCTCGCGGCAGTCCCTGAACAACTGCGCCAGGGCAACCTGACCATGCTGGGCAACCTGCATCAGCGCTTCGGCTCCACCGCGACCGAAGAGCAGTCGACCGCGCAGGGCGCGATGGCCGACGA
>NZ_JBNDHY010000598.1:0-250 GCF_056755315.1 Monashia sp. HAY1-2A | reverse complement strand
CAGTTTATGTTCGCCTGGCCGGGCATGGTGATGGTGACAGTATTCGTCACCTGTCCGTTTGTCATCCGTGAGCTGGTGCCGGTGATGTTGAGTCAGGGCAGTCATGAAGATGAAGCCGCGGTGTTACTGGGTGCGTCCGGCTGGCAGATGTTCCGCCGCGTGACCCTGCCGAATATCCGCTGGGCATTACTGTATGGCGTGGTGCTGACCAACGCCCGCGCGATTGGGGAATTCGGGGCGGTATCGGTGG
>NZ_JBNDHY010000597.1:0-226 GCF_056755315.1 Monashia sp. HAY1-2A | reverse complement strand
CCCCCCCCCCCCCCCCCCCCCCCCCCCCTTCCCCCAAACCCACCCCCCCCCCCCAGATTACTACGCGTCTCGTGGGCTCGGAGATGTGTATAAGAGACAGGCCGAACACCGTCCTGTCCGACGCCGGCCCGCAGAGCCTCGGGCTCGACCCGGCCCCGCGGTCACGAGCGTGCTCGCGAGGGCGACGGCCTGTCTCTTATACACATCTAACGCTGCCGACGACGGA
>NZ_JBNDHY010000596.1:0-250 GCF_056755315.1 Monashia sp. HAY1-2A | reverse complement strand
CCCCCCCCCCCCCCCCCCCCCCCCCCCCCCCTCTCAAAAAGAACACCCCCCCCCCAGATTACTACGCGTCTCGTGGGCTCGGAGATGTGTATAAGAGACAGAGTCAAGGAGGACCTCCGTGCCTCGCTCGTCGCAGCCGGGTTCGTCGACCGCATCGGCGGGGATGTCGTCTACCCGACGCTGCCCACGGCCGTGGCCGCCTACGTCGCGGCCTACACCGCCTGTCTCTTATACACATCTGACGCTGTCG
>NZ_JBNDHY010000595.1:0-230 GCF_056755315.1 Monashia sp. HAY1-2A | reverse complement strand
CCCCCCCCCCCCCCCCCCCCCCCCCCCTCCCCAAAAAAAAGACCCCCCCCCCCCAGATTACTACGCGTCTCGTGGGCTCGGAGATGTGTATAAGAGACAGCTACCGAGCCCTGCGTTCGATGCTCGACGTGCCCGACGACGCGTCGGTGCCGCCGACGAGCAGGACGATGTCGGGCCGGGACGCGCGCAGGGCCTGTCTCTTATACACATCTGACGCTGCCGACGACGGA
>NZ_JBNDHY010000594.1:0-251 GCF_056755315.1 Monashia sp. HAY1-2A | reverse complement strand
ACCTGCGTCCGGATATTGGGGGACGAAACGGGGGATGAAATACGGAGGCGAAAAAAAGCCACCGGGCCGCTGGCCGTCCGTCTGGACAGGCTGGCGGCGCGATGACTCGTGCAGGGCATGGCGGGGGACCAGACGCCTTCGACGACGATCATGCGCATCACGCCGGCGTACTCGCGCAGCGACTTCGCATGCTGGTAGGTCTCCGAGTCGTAGAAGGCCTTGGCCGCGGCGCGATCGGGGAACTTCAGCAC
>NZ_JBNDHY010000593.1:0-251 GCF_056755315.1 Monashia sp. HAY1-2A | reverse complement strand
CCCGTATTGAAAGAAGCCTGGGAAAGTATTACCCATGGAGATGTATTCTCAGAATTTTTTCTGATGGGCATCGCAACAGTCGGAGCCTTCGCGATCGGAGAATATCCGGAAGGGGTTGCTGTTATGCTTTTCTATTCTGTTGGCGAAGTGTTCCAGGGGATGGCTGTAACCAGAGCGAAAAGCAATATTAAATCTCTGCTCGACCAGCGCCCCGATGAGGTAACGGTTTTAAAGGACGGAAAACCACAGAC
>NZ_JBNDHY010000592.1:0-251 GCF_056755315.1 Monashia sp. HAY1-2A | reverse complement strand
GCTTTCGCCGGAGTGACCGAGCCGGACCCAACCGTCCTCGAAAAAGCGACCTTTCAGCCTGAGTTCACAACCAAGATTTGGGACTATGTGGACTCCCGTGTAAACCCCTACACGGTCGAGATCGGCCGTAAAATGGCTACAAAGCATGCCGCGACGCTGAAGGCGATCGAACGCCAGTTCGGCGTCGACAAGAACATCATACTCGCGATCTGGTCGATGGAATCGAACTACGGCGAAGTCCTCACGAAGGA
>NZ_JBNDHY010000591.1:0-251 GCF_056755315.1 Monashia sp. HAY1-2A | reverse complement strand
CTTCTGGCACGCCGGCAGCTGCCACGTCGCGACGCCGCCGATCATCACGCCGAGGCAGCGCGCGCCCGCGACGAGCGGCAGGCACACGAGCGATTCCGTGCCCAGCATGCGCAGCAGCTGTTCTTCGGCGAGGCCGAGCAGACGGCCGTCGCGGCGGATGAAACCGAGGCGGTGGTCCAGCGCGGCCTGCGCGACGGCGCCGCCCTTCGCCAGCGGTACCGTGAATTCGGCAATGCGCTGCTGGTTCGCGG
>NZ_JBNDHY010000590.1:0-251 GCF_056755315.1 Monashia sp. HAY1-2A | reverse complement strand
CGAGCATGCGTGGGGTGACCTTCTCGATGCGGAAATCGCCGCCGGCAGCAACAAAGGTCTCGATCCACAGGGCGCTCTTGATCCGCTGGTCTATGGAGCGGGCAGTTCCGTCCAAAGGAGCTGCCCACTCGATGGGTTCCGCAGCGTCCAAACGGAGTTGGATGGAGGTGATGGCCGGGACTGATCCGGATTCGTAATAGTCCGTGAGGGCCGTCCCCATCTGCGCTTCAGCGTCCAGCGCCGTGGAGAAC
>NZ_JBNDHY010000589.1:0-251 GCF_056755315.1 Monashia sp. HAY1-2A | reverse complement strand
AACAAGAGCTCAGGCACATGTTCAGAGCATCATGGAAGAGGCGCAGCTGAATGCTAAAAGTGAAGCAAGAAAAATCGTTATCCAGACTATCAAGAGAATTGGTACGGAGCAGGCGATTGAGAATTCAGTTTCGGTTTTCAATATTGAATCTGACGAAGTAAAAGGTAGAATTATAGGTAGAGAAGGTAGAAATATCCGTGCGCTGGAAGCGGTGACAGGGGTAGAAATCATCGTAGATGATACTCCTGAAG
>NZ_JBNDHY010000588.1:0-251 GCF_056755315.1 Monashia sp. HAY1-2A | reverse complement strand
ACACCAGCCTGCCGTCATCTGTGAGGAACAACTGGCGGTCGTGAAAGAGCGAGGGCCCTCTGGGCGACGAGCTGAACCCGAGGAGGCGCCCACCTCCCACCGCGGTCGTGAACCAGATCTGGATGCTGAAGACGTCGGTCGCCGGTCGGTAGGAGCTGTCGGTGAGCGACCAGCCGGCCTCACTCGGGGAGCCGGCGTACTTCGCGGTGCCGCCGTGCACGAGGTCGGTGGCGACCGTCGAGCCTTCCGGG
>NZ_JBNDHY010000587.1:0-251 GCF_056755315.1 Monashia sp. HAY1-2A | reverse complement strand
ACCCCAACCATCCGAATCCTATAATTCCTATTTTTTTCATTTAAATTTATTTTAAAAAGAAATCTCTGCTATTTCCCATCAATAAAGGATAAATATATTGAAATTAAATAGACATCTGATCACGGAAATGTGAAAGTTTGTAAAGTACACGGGAATATTATTATACTGTAGGCATATTATTTGCGTTGGAGATTATTGAATGTGCAATTTGCAAAACCAAGAGCTTTTCCGCATATTTGCATATCAATGAA
>NZ_JBNDHY010000586.1:0-251 GCF_056755315.1 Monashia sp. HAY1-2A | reverse complement strand
CGAGAAGGCGATCCAGTCCGGGTTCCGCGAGGCCGCCGACGCACTGGCGCTCAACGACAGCCTGGACGCGCAGCTGGCGTCACAGCAGGCGCTGGTGGCGGCGGCCGAACAGGCACGGACGCTGTCGCAGGCGCGCTATGACGCTGGGCTAGACAGCTTCCTGACCCTGTTGGACGCTCGGCGGACCGCGTACACCGCGCGGCAGTCGCTGGTGACCACGCAGTTGAACCGGTTGTCCAACCAGGTGGCCC
>NZ_JBNDHY010000585.1:0-221 GCF_056755315.1 Monashia sp. HAY1-2A | reverse complement strand
TCCGTCGTCGGCAGCGTCAGATGTGTATAAGAGACAGGGAGGCGGGCCAGGCTCGAGGCGCTCAAGGCCCGGCTGGACCGGGCCAGCCCCTCGCTGCGGACTCGCGCCCTGCTCCGCCACTGTCTCTTATACACATCTCCGAGCCCACGAGACGCGTAGTAATTTGGGGGGGGGGTGTTTGGTTTGGGGGGGGGGGGGGGGGGGGGGGGGGGGGGGGGGGG
>NZ_JBNDHY010000584.1:0-251 GCF_056755315.1 Monashia sp. HAY1-2A | reverse complement strand
GTCGTCGGCAGCGTCAGATGTGTATAAGAGACAGGACGAAGCTCAACGCCGCGCTGACCGACCTGCGGGGGCAGCTCGGCCAGCAGTCGCGCGTCCGCATCTCCTGGGCGTCGTGCTCGGCGCGCTCGGTCAGCTGGCGCAGGCGAGAGTCTGTCTCTTATACACATCTCCGAGCCCACGAGACGCGTAGTAATCTGGGGGGGCGGGTTCTGTTTTGGGGAGAGGGGGGGGGGGGGGGGGGGGGGGGGGGG
>NZ_JBNDHY010000583.1:0-252 GCF_056755315.1 Monashia sp. HAY1-2A | reverse complement strand
ATAATGCGGTGCTCTCGGGCATGCTGGCGGCCGACAGGATCGCTGCTGCGATCGCGGCGGGCCGCGCCAATGACGAGGTCGTCGAGATCGAGACCGACTGGCGTGCCAGCGACATCGGCAAGGACCTGAAGAGGGTGCGCGACGTCAAGCCGCTGTGGTCGAAGTTCGGCACCGCAATCGGCGTGGCGCTTGGCGGCTTCGACATGTGGACCAACCAGCTCTTCGGCTTCTCTTTGTTTGGAACGCTGAAGC
>NZ_JBNDHY010000582.1:0-252 GCF_056755315.1 Monashia sp. HAY1-2A | reverse complement strand
GCCTCGAATGATCTGCACGGTGCCTCGCGATGGTTTCGAATCCGTGGCAGAAGAAAGCATGACCACGACTCAGCGTCAAAAGCCCGTTTTTCGTTTTGCACCCAGCCCCAACGGCCCGCTGCATCTCGGCCACGCGCTTTCGGCTTTCCTCAATCAGGACATGGCAGCGGCGGCGGACGGACGTCTTTTGCTGCGCATCGAAGACATCGACCAGACGCGTTGTACACCTGATTTCGAAGCAGGCATCTACAC
>NZ_JBNDHY010000581.1:0-252 GCF_056755315.1 Monashia sp. HAY1-2A | reverse complement strand
CAATTGGACGGGACTGAAGCAGGCGTTCGTGGTGGATTGGGATTCGGACGGCGTCTACGACCTGCTGGCGCAATGGAACAACGGCACCCTGGGCCTGTTCAAGGGTTGGCCGGGCGGTGCTTTTTCCACCCAGATCGTGGTGGGCACGGGAGACTGGGACGCCATGACCATCACCGTGGGCAAGTGGTCCAGCAACCAGGGTTACCCGGGCGTTGTGGGGTATTTCCCGGATGGCGGCCTGCGCTACTACCC
>NZ_JBNDHY010000580.1:0-252 GCF_056755315.1 Monashia sp. HAY1-2A | reverse complement strand
GGGCCTTCGGGCAACGCATCCCCCAGTACCGCACCGTCACCGAGACGTGTGGCGGCGTCAGCCTGTCGATCGACGCGGACTGGGTCTGCGGCCACGTCGCGGGCACGCCGGTCCCGGTCGACTACGGGCTGGGGACGTACGGCCCCGGCGGCACGTCGTTCGTCTTCACCGGCTCGATGGCCTACTGGTACCCTGCACCACCCCACCCCCCTCCCCCCCCCTCCCCCCCCCCCCCCCCCCCCCCCCCCCCCC
>NZ_JBNDHY010000579.1:0-231 GCF_056755315.1 Monashia sp. HAY1-2A | reverse complement strand
CCCCCCCCCCCCCCCCCCCCCCCCCCCCCCCTTCCACACAAAAAACCCCCCCCCCCAAATTACTACGCGTCTCGTGGGCTCGGAGATGTGTATAAGAGACAGGCTCCATCAGCTCGAGGGCCCGGCTCGTCGCCCTGTCGCGGTCCCACCCGAGCAGGAGGGGCACGCCCTGCTGCGCAGCCACGGTGCAGGCTCTGTCTCTTATACACATCTGACGCTGCCAACGACGGA
>NZ_JBNDHY010000578.1:0-226 GCF_056755315.1 Monashia sp. HAY1-2A | reverse complement strand
CCCCCCCCCCCCCCCCCCCCCCCCCCCCCTCTCCCAAAAAAAGAAACCGCCCCCCCAGATTACTACGCGTCTCGTGGGCTCGGAGATGTGTATAAGAGACAGCCACCGGACGCGTCCTCGTCCTCGATGACCTCCGTGACGTACGGGCCGTAGCGTCCGGCGCGACGTCGTCGCCCGGTCTCGGGGTCCCTGTCTCTTATACACATCTGACGCTGCTGACGACGGA
>NZ_JBNDHY010000577.1:0-252 GCF_056755315.1 Monashia sp. HAY1-2A | reverse complement strand
ATCCACAGGCTTGAACCCGCTGTTGGACACAACTGTGGATAGATGCCCGGCAGGCTCCCGGTTTGACTGTGGGTGCCTTTTTGCCCTAACGTTGTGAAGTCCTTTGTGTCCGCTTTTGAGATCAGTTGTAACCCCGTACGTTCACCGTACGGAAGGCAACGGCGGCAGGCACATACAAAACTTAGCGTCGGCCAGTTCTTCCCCTTTTTGATCGGGTGGGCGCACCTTTGATCCACTGGAGTAACTAACGTG
>NZ_JBNDHY010000576.1:0-252 GCF_056755315.1 Monashia sp. HAY1-2A | reverse complement strand
CCCCCCCCCCCCCCCCCCCCCCCCCCCCCCCCCCCTCCTAAAGACACACAGCCCCCCCCCAGATTACTACGCGTCTCGTGGGCTCGGAGATGTGTATAAGAGACAGCTCCCAGACGACGCGGAGACCGCCAGTCCAGCGCGGTGCCGTCGACGGCCTCGACGCCGCCGCTGCCCTCGCCGTCGAGGTTGAAGTAGGCGTGGTTGGTGCTGTCTCTTATACACATCTGACGCTGCCGACGACGGAGAGAGTGT
>NZ_JBNDHY010000575.1:0-253 GCF_056755315.1 Monashia sp. HAY1-2A | reverse complement strand
GCCCGTGGCGAAGCCGAGGCTGCGGGCCATCGCGAGCGCTCCGGTGTTGCTGACGTCGGCTTTCCATTGCAGGGTCAGCCCCGCAGCGAGGGCTTCGTGCGCGGCGATCGAAGCGGCCAGCGTCCCGATTCCGCGCCTGCGCCACGGGGGAGCCACCAGGACTCCCATGTTGGCCAGGATGCCCTCCCACTCGGAGTAGGCCCCGCAGGCTACAGGGGTGGGCTGCTCCTCTTCCGGATGCATGATGGTGAAC
>NZ_JBNDHY010000574.1:0-253 GCF_056755315.1 Monashia sp. HAY1-2A | reverse complement strand
CCGCAGGACAGCAGTACGAGCAGCAGCAGCACGACGCCGGGCGCCAGCAGCAGCTTGGGACCGATGCGCAGACGGGCCAGCATGTCAGGACGTCGTCCGATTGAATAGTTCGAGGGGGAATGAATGGGTCATGGTCTCCTCCTGGCTGGCAGTATTTCCGGCGTGCATTAAATGAATGTACGCCGACCGCGGGGTTGGCCATTGTGTTGGCTCAAGCCCGCCAACGTGAGAGGAACAGGATGAGACGTAAGAG
>NZ_JBNDHY010000573.1:0-253 GCF_056755315.1 Monashia sp. HAY1-2A | reverse complement strand
GCGCTGGCCGCGCTCGACGCCGGTGACCTGGCCGCCCATGACGCTGCCTTCGCACCGACCCTGCCGTTGGCGCGGCACGTGTTCGCAGCCCCGACGTACTACTACAAGACCGGCATCGCCTTCCTTGCCTGGCTCAGCGGGCACCAGCCGGGATTCACCATGGCCGGCGGCCTGCAGAGCGCACGCAGCATCGTGCACCTGGCCGACACAGTCCTGCTCGCCGACGCCGCCGGCCTGCTGCCGGACCCCGACC
>NZ_JBNDHY010000572.1:0-253 GCF_056755315.1 Monashia sp. HAY1-2A | reverse complement strand
AACCAGGACGATGCCGCACGTGGCAATGAAATAGTGATGTCCTTCCCGGGACCCTCCCCATTGGGGCCGACTTTCT
Source organism: Monashia sp. HAY1-2A (assembly GCF_056755315.1). Lineage (NCBI taxonomy): Bacteria > Bacillati > Actinomycetota > Actinomycetes > Micrococcales > Intrasporangiaceae > Intrasporangium > Monashia sp. HAY1-2A. The sequence continues at coordinate 177 of NZ_JBNDHY010000572.1, read as the reverse complement.
CACTGAATACTCCAACGGATTGGATGATGCTCTCGATGGACTGATCACCGACCGAAAGGCGAACGCTGTCACCGGCAGCTAAAGCATCGGCATCAACAACGGGTGACCGCGCGACCAGAATGTCTGGAGTCGTTTGAATCGTTACGAGCGGTGTCGTTTCATCGATTAGCGCTGCAA
>NZ_JBNDHY010000571.1:0-253 GCF_056755315.1 Monashia sp. HAY1-2A | reverse complement strand
CTTAAAAACTTTAAATTAAAATTAATAATTTTTTATCTTTGTTTATAAAATATTTTCTATTATGGTAAAAAAACTATTCTTTTTCTTTTCGTTAGCGGTGGGAGCATATAGTTATGCACAGTCGTCTTATGAAAAAAGTCTACCGACTCAAATTACTAAGTTAGAGTCTGCAAAGAGATCGGAAGACTTTCAACAGTCCAAAGATTATTTTGTTAAATATGTCAATGCTCTCTCTAAAGGTACTGAAACAAAA
>NZ_JBNDHY010000570.1:0-253 GCF_056755315.1 Monashia sp. HAY1-2A | reverse complement strand
ACATTGCGGTCAACGTTGGCCGCACGGGTCGCGTGACTCCCTTCGGCCCGATGGAACCGGTGAAGGTGGCGGGCTCCACGGTGGGCATGGCCACCCTGCACAACCAGGATGTGGTCAAGGCCAAGGGCGTGATGATCGGTGACATCGTGATCCTCCGGAAAGCCGGTGACGTGATCCCGGAAATCGTTGGGCCCGTACTGGCCTTGCGCGACAAGCAGGATCCTCCGGTTCGCGAATTCGTGATGCCCACTGA
>NZ_JBNDHY010000569.1:0-253 GCF_056755315.1 Monashia sp. HAY1-2A | reverse complement strand
ATCATGATCACCGTGGACCCCACCAGCGCCAGCAGAAGCGGCGGCTTGCCCTCCACCAGGCCGGGCAGGATGAAGCTGACCAGGACGAAGTAGGCCCCCACCAGGCCCAGCAGTGCGCGGAAACCGCGCCAACGAGCCACAGCGATCACCACCACCGCGTACAACACAGCCAGGGCGGCTATGGGAATGTTGCGGACAAAATCAACGAAGACGTACGCCGGGGCGCCGCTGCCTGCATTGCTCCCCTGGACGC
>NZ_JBNDHY010000568.1:0-253 GCF_056755315.1 Monashia sp. HAY1-2A | reverse complement strand
GAAACATTCCCAGCGCGAAGAATACGCCATGGCGCAGGAGAAAAACCTTCGAAGGAAAGCGCGAAAGGGCCGCAAACAGCTCCTTGTCGAGCAGAAATGCCACCGACCAGACCACGAGATAGAGCGTGCTTATGGCGCAGAGGATTTTTGCGAGGCTTTCCAGGGAAACGCGCGGCGCAAAGACGATCGTAATCCCCACCATGAGATAGAACACCGCTTCGACGACGAGGGACCACACGACGCCGTCGATGTA
>NZ_JBNDHY010000567.1:0-253 GCF_056755315.1 Monashia sp. HAY1-2A | reverse complement strand
CAGAGGATGTGGAAAAGCTCGTAGTTGATTGGCCCGCGGCCAGCCTCCGGGACCTCACCCTGATCGACACCCCGGGCATCGCTTCCCTGTCCAGGGACGTGTCCGGGAGGTCCACGGCTTTCCTGCTTCCCGAAGACGCTCCCACTGCGGCCGACGCCGTCATCTACTTGATGCGGCACCTGCACGCCTCGGATATCCGGTTCTTGGAATCGTTCAAGGACACCGCCGCAGGGAAGTCCGGGACCGTCAATGC
>NZ_JBNDHY010000566.1:0-253 GCF_056755315.1 Monashia sp. HAY1-2A | reverse complement strand
CAATCATTCCGGACAACGCTCGCACCATACGTATTACCGCGGCTGCTGGCAAGTAGTTAGCCGGTGCTTCTTCTGCAGGTACCGTCACTTCCGCTTCTTCCCTGCTGAAAGAGGTCTACAACCCGAAGGCCGTCATCCCTCACGCGGCGTCGCTGCATCAGGCTTCCGCCCATTGTGCAATATTCCCCACTACTGCCTCCCGTAGGAGTCTGAGCCGTGTCTCAGTCCCAGTGTGGCCGGTCGCCCTCTCAGG
>NZ_JBNDHY010000565.1:0-253 GCF_056755315.1 Monashia sp. HAY1-2A | reverse complement strand
CCGTCGTCGGCAGCGTCAGATGTGTATAAGAGACAGTCACGGTCGCGTGCGCCAGGTCGCAGCGGTTGGTGTCGTTGGACTACGTCGACTGCATCGCGAAGGAGCCCTGCGTCGTCGCGACGTTGCCGGAGCCGCCCGAGGACGGTGCTGTCTCTTATACACATCTCCGAGCCCACGAGACGCGTAGTAATCTGGGGGGGGGTGTTTTGCTTTGGGGGGGGGGGGGGGGGGGGGGGGGGGGGGGGGGGGGGGG
>NZ_JBNDHY010000564.1:0-254 GCF_056755315.1 Monashia sp. HAY1-2A | reverse complement strand
CTGGCACCGCGCGCGATTCGACGTCCTGATCAACAACGGCGGCGTGCAGGTGGCGCAGCCGACGCTGCAGGCGACGCCCGAGGCCTTCGACCAACTGGTCGACGTGCACTTCAAGGGTGTGTTCTTCCTGACGCAGCAGTTGGTGCCGCTGATCGCGAATCCCGGGGCGATCGTCAACATCTCCAGCGGCACCGCGCGCTTCTACGTGCCGGAACGCGCGATCTACAGCGCGGTGAAGGGGGCGGTGGAGGTGC
>NZ_JBNDHY010000563.1:0-254 GCF_056755315.1 Monashia sp. HAY1-2A | reverse complement strand
ATAGTGGTGGAAACCAGTACGTCATATTTTCCTTCCATGAAATCCAGAACATTTTTTTCCAGTTGCTTTCCTTCCATCTGTCCATGACCTGTAATGACTCTTGCATCCGGAACCAGTCGCTGTATCAGCCCGGCAATTTCCTTAAGGTTTTCGATTCTGTTGTTGATAAAATATACCTGCCCGTCACGCTGAAGTTCATAGGAAACAGCATCACGAATAATTTCTTCATTAAAACCAACGATCTGCGTATCAAC
>NZ_JBNDHY010000562.1:0-224 GCF_056755315.1 Monashia sp. HAY1-2A | reverse complement strand
CCCCCCCCCCCCCCCCCCCCCCCCCCCCCCCCCCCCCCCCCCCCCCCCCCCCCCCCCCAGATTACTACGCGTCTCGTGGGCTCGGAGATGTGTATAAGAGACAGGGATGGCACTGGCCAGCCCGGTGCCGAGCGGGAGGAACAGGACGTTGTCGGCCTCGCCGAGCACCGGCTCGGGGCGGCGCGCGTTGTCTCTTATACACATCTGACGCTGCCGACGACGGA
>NZ_JBNDHY010000561.1:0-234 GCF_056755315.1 Monashia sp. HAY1-2A | reverse complement strand
TCCGTCGTCGGCAGCGTCAGATGTGTATAAGAGACAGCCCTGGCCGAGCAGCTCGGACAGCAGCGAGGGGTCGAGCGCGAGCGCGGCCGCGCGACGCTCGGCGAGGGGCGAGTCCCCCTCGTAGAGGTACCTGTCTCTTATACACATCTCCGAGCCCACGAGACGCGTAGTAATCTGGGGGGGGGGGCTTGTGGTTTGGAAGGGAGGGGGGGGGGGGGGGGGGGGGGGGGGGGG
>NZ_JBNDHY010000560.1:0-228 GCF_056755315.1 Monashia sp. HAY1-2A | reverse complement strand
TCCGTCGTCGGCAGCGTCAGATGTGTATAAGAGACAGCCCAGGAGCTCGCCGCCTGGCTGACCGCGCCCGAGCAGCAGGTCAAGGCCTTCAAGAAGGTCGGCGAAGATCTGCCCGGTGGGGGCGCTGTCTCTTATACACATCTCCGAGCCCACGAGACGCGTAGTAATCTGGGGGGGGGGGTTTGTGTTGGGAGGGGGGGGGGGGGGGGGGGGGGGGGGGGGGGGGGG
>NZ_JBNDHY010000559.1:0-254 GCF_056755315.1 Monashia sp. HAY1-2A | reverse complement strand
CTCTCCGTCGTCGGCAGCGTCAGATGTGTATAAGAGACAGGTCAAGGACCTGTTCGACCCGGACAACCGGATGAACCCGGGCAAGGTCGTGCGCAGCTCGAACGGGATGCTGCAGTGGACGCAGCCCTGGCCGAAGTGTCCGTAGATCCTGTCTCTTATACACATCTCCGAGCCCACGAGACGCGTAGTAATCTGGGGGGGGGGGGGTGTGGGGGGGAGGGGGGGGGGGGGGGGGGGGGGGGGGGGGGGGGGGG
>NZ_JBNDHY010000558.1:0-254 GCF_056755315.1 Monashia sp. HAY1-2A | reverse complement strand
TCCGGCCTGACCGCGACCGCGCAGAAGACGGTCACCGTCTCCGCGGCGATCCGGCCGCCGACGGCCGCGCTGTCCGTGACCCCGTCCAGCGGCACCGCGCCCGTAGCCGTCACCGCCGACGCCTCCGCGTCCACCGACCCCCAGGGCCAGACCCTGTCGTACGCGTTCGACTTCGGCGACGGCACCATCACCGGCACCTCCACCTCGGCCACCGCGACGCACAGCTACACGACCGCCGGCAGCTACACCGTCAC
>NZ_JBNDHY010000557.1:0-255 GCF_056755315.1 Monashia sp. HAY1-2A | reverse complement strand
GTCCTGCGCATGCCGGGGGTCGCCGACGCCGAGTTCACGTCTCTTATACAACTCCCCGAGCCCACGATCAGCGCACCAATGTGCGGCTGCTCGGTATTTTCCGAGGTAGGAGCGGGCGGGGGGGGGGGGAGGGGGGGGGGGGAGGGCGGAGTGGGAGGTGGGGTTTCCTGGGCGAAAAAAAAGGCGGAAAGAGAGGGGAGAGAGGTGCGGGGTTGGCGTGAGTTCTGGTTCTGAGTGTTGCCCCACGCGATCCCT
>NZ_JBNDHY010000556.1:0-255 GCF_056755315.1 Monashia sp. HAY1-2A | reverse complement strand
ATATTCATCAGAAACCAAAAATTATAAAAAGCCCTCATCTCAACGAAATAACAAAAGAACAAATTGAAGCCGCAACAAAAAAATTAGAAAAACTATGAAAAATACATCAACACTAAGAAACGACTGGACAAAAGAAGAGATTGAGAAAATTTATCATATCCCGCTTCTTGAGCTTATATACAAAGCAGCAACCGTACACCGTGGATGGCATAATCCTGAAGAAGTACAGATGTCTACTTTACTATCAATAAAGAC
>NZ_JBNDHY010000555.1:0-255 GCF_056755315.1 Monashia sp. HAY1-2A | reverse complement strand
ACTCGGGCGACACGATCTATGCCGACAACCCGATCCCTGACGAGATCAAGCTGCGGGATGGAGGTCTTTGGAAAAACAGGATCGTCACGGAGGCGAAGCGGGAGATCGCCCAGACGCTCGACCAGTTTCGCGGGCAATGGGCCTATAACCTGCTCGATGATCATGTAAAGGAGCTGAATGCGGCCTGTCCCGTCTTTTATCAATGGGACGACCATGAAGTCCTGAACAACTGGTCGCCATCGACCAACCTTCGCG
>NZ_JBNDHY010000554.1:0-222 GCF_056755315.1 Monashia sp. HAY1-2A | reverse complement strand
TCCGTCGTCGGAAGCGTCAGATGTGTATAAGAGACAGGCCCGTCGGCTGCGTCCCGGCACACCGCGGCCCCGGGTGGTCGTCGTCGCATCTACGAGGCGATCGGGTTCGCCCCGACCTGTCTCTTATACACATCTCCGAGCCCACGAGACGCGTAGTAATCTGGGGGGGGGGTGTTTGGTTTGGAGGAGGGGGGGGGGGGGGGGGGGGGGGGGGGGGGGGGG
>NZ_JBNDHY010000553.1:0-255 GCF_056755315.1 Monashia sp. HAY1-2A | reverse complement strand
CCCCCCCCCCCCCCCCCCCCCCCCCCCCCCTCCTTCCCAAAAAACAAAAACGCCCCCCCAGATTACTACGCGTCTCGTGGGCTCGGAGATGTGTATAAGAGACAGACCCGCAGGTCCGGGCGATCGGCGCGATCGGCATGCCGCTGCTCCAGTGGCTCGACGAGTGCGCGCTGCCCGAGGAGGCGCGGCTCGCCTCGGCGCCTGTCTCTTATACACATCTGACGCTGCCGACGACGGAGAGAGTGTAGATCTCGG
>NZ_JBNDHY010000552.1:0-255 GCF_056755315.1 Monashia sp. HAY1-2A | reverse complement strand
CCCCCCCCCCCCCCCCCCCCCCCCCCCCCCCCCCCCCTCAACACCACCCCCCACCCCCCCGATTACTACGCGTCTCGTGGGCTCGGAGATGTGTATAAGAGACAGATCAAGGAGACCTTCGTCCCGCCGACCGACCACGCCTACCCGCACATGGGCTGACCCCGCGCCCTCCAGGCGAGCCAGGCCCGGCACTGTTTTCTCTCCACCCACTCCGCTTCCCCCCACAAAGGGGGTGTCGAGCCCCGTTGTTTCCGT
>NZ_JBNDHY010000551.1:0-231 GCF_056755315.1 Monashia sp. HAY1-2A | reverse complement strand
CCCCCCCCCCCCCCCCCCCCCCCCCCCCCCCCCTTCCCCAAACAACACACCCCCCCCCCAGATTACTACGCGTCTCGTGGGCTCGGAGATGTGTATAAGAGACAGGCCTACGTCCACGCCCTCGCCGACGCCACCGGCGGCGTCCCGGTGTTCGTGTCGTCGCTGCGCGACGCCCCGGAGGACCTCCTCGAGCACTGTCTCTTATACACATCTGACGCTGCCGACGACGGA
>NZ_JBNDHY010000550.1:0-255 GCF_056755315.1 Monashia sp. HAY1-2A | reverse complement strand
CCCCCCCCCCCCCCCCCCCCCCCCCCCCCCCCCCCCTCCCCCCAAAAACACCCCCCCCCCCCAGATTACTACGCGTCTCGTGGGCTCGGAGATGTGTATAAGAGACAGCACCGGTATCGCGGATCGGGAGCCGAGGGGCGTGACCAGGCACAGACCGCGCGTGCAGATGGCCTGTTGCACGGCGAACCACAAGGCCTCGCGTTCAGGTGACTGTCTCTTATACACATCTGACGCTGCCGACGACGGAGAGAGTGT
>NZ_JBNDHY010000549.1:0-255 GCF_056755315.1 Monashia sp. HAY1-2A | reverse complement strand
TAGCGAAGTTGTCCGACACTTCTCGCCTGGATTGCCCTTCGGTTGGTCGAGTTCGACGGCGGACGCGCTCGCCGGTCGCACTCTCGTCGTCTCATTCAAGGTGCCGCCGGCAGAGATCATCGCCGGCAAGCACGATACTTTCTTCCGCAACTGGTTTGCGACGGCACCCACCGATCAGACGGTCTACTGGTCGTACTTCCACGAACCCGAGAACAACATCGGCAAGGGTGAGTTCACTGCGGCGCAGTACCGAGA
>NZ_JBNDHY010000548.1:0-256 GCF_056755315.1 Monashia sp. HAY1-2A | reverse complement strand
GATCCGGGATGCGCCCCGCCGAGATCTACTGCCATTCGCTGACCGACCCCTCGCTCCTCGGCGCCGAGCTCCGCGCCTCCGGCGCGCAGACGCTCACCCTGTTCGGATTGCAGGTGCCGCACCGCCTCGTCGCGGGTGCGGATGCCGACACGGTGCGCACACAGCTGCTCGCCGCCGCACAGCGATCGCTGGACTCGGTGCTGGCGGAGCCGATCGCCGACTGCCTGTACGAGGCGCCGGACGGCACGCCGTGCAT
>NZ_JBNDHY010000547.1:0-256 GCF_056755315.1 Monashia sp. HAY1-2A | reverse complement strand
CAAACGCATCCGCGAGCATGCCCGCATCATTATTGACAGCGGCAGCACCACGGCCGCCATGATCCCCGAGCTTGGCCAGCAGCCGGGTCTGGTCGTCATGACCAATTCCCTGCATGTCGCCAACGCCCTGAGCGAACTCGAACACGAGCCAGTGCTGCTGATGACCGGCGGTACCTGGGATCCGCATTCGGAGTCCTTCCAGGGTCAGGTGGCTGAGCAGGTACTACGCTCTTACGACTTTGACCAGTTGTTTATC
>NZ_JBNDHY010000546.1:0-256 GCF_056755315.1 Monashia sp. HAY1-2A | reverse complement strand
ACCGAGGACGATCCCGAGGAATACGTCCACATCCTGGACCTCCTCCGCCGCACCCTCGCCGCCGACCCGCAGAAGTGGACCCGCCTGGCAGCACGCATCGAGGGCGTCACCGAGGAAACCACCACCGGTGTCCACCGCCTGTACCAGCTCGCCGAGCAGGGCAAACTGCTGTTCCCGGCCATCAACGTCAACGACTCCGTCACCAAGAGCAAATTCGACAACAAGTACGGCATCCGCCACTCGCTCCCGGACGGCA
>NZ_JBNDHY010000545.1:0-256 GCF_056755315.1 Monashia sp. HAY1-2A | reverse complement strand
ATGCCAGGAGGCCTGCTTCCAGGGCCATGTCCCCTGCGACGAGACGTACACCGATGAACACTGCAACCACGGCTACGGAGATCGTGGTGATGAGTTCGAGGGCGAGCGCGGAGAGGAAAGCGGTGCGCAGGGTGCCCATGGTCCTGCTGCGGTACTGCTCGGAGATGTCTTCCAATGCGGCGCGCTGCTCGCTGGCGCGGCCGAGTCCCACCAGGACAGGCAAGCCCTTGGCGAGTTCCAGGATATGGCCGGAGAG
>NZ_JBNDHY010000544.1:0-256 GCF_056755315.1 Monashia sp. HAY1-2A | reverse complement strand
ACAGGCTCGTCAGCTCGCCCGAGAGCGTGTCGGTCCTCGGTGACCCGAACGGTCTCGCCGCCCGGGGTCGTGCGGCCATCGAGGCGACGATGCGTTCGGCGGCGGTGTCGCGGCGCCCGGCCGCCGAAGCCGTGGCCGCGGTGCGCGCGATCCGGCGTCACGAGCTGCTGCGGATCGTCCTCGCCGACGAGGTCGAGCGTGGCGGGCAGCCGCTGGGCGGCGAGGTGCTCGTCGTCGCCATGGGCAGCTTCGGTGG
>NZ_JBNDHY010000543.1:0-232 GCF_056755315.1 Monashia sp. HAY1-2A | reverse complement strand
CCCCCCCCCCCCCCCCCCCCCCCCCCCCCCCCCCCCCCCAAAAAAAAAACGCGCCCCCCCAGATTACTACGCGTCTCGTGGGCTCGGAGATGTGTATAAGAGACAGGCCCCAGAACTCCTTGCGCACCCGCTCGGCGCTGCCGAGCCCGGCGGTCACGGCGAAGCCGCCGACCCAGTCACGCGTGCCCTTCGGGGCTGTCTCTTATACACATCTGACGCTGCCGACGACGGA
>NZ_JBNDHY010000542.1:0-256 GCF_056755315.1 Monashia sp. HAY1-2A | reverse complement strand
CCCCCCCCCCCCCCCCCCCCCCCCCCCCCCCCCCCTTCCCCAAACCGCCACCCCCCCCCCCAGATTACTACGCGTCTCGTGGGCTCGGAGATGTGTATAAGAGACAGGTCTCGAGGGTCTCGTCGACCGACACCGCGAGCTGTACCGGGTGGCCGAGCTGCTCACCGAGACCGGTGCACGAGGAACGACTCAGGGGTAGGTGGGACGAGGTGGCCGATGCCTGTCTCTTATACACATCTGACGCTGCCGACGACGG
>NZ_JBNDHY010000541.1:0-256 GCF_056755315.1 Monashia sp. HAY1-2A | reverse complement strand
CCCCCCCCCCCCCCCCCCCCCCCCCCCCCCCCCCCTCTCCCAACACAAAACCCACCCCCCCAGATTACTACGCGTCTCGTGGGCTCGGAGATGTGTATAAGAGACAGACCAGCGTCCGCTCGATCAAGGAGACCTTCGTCCCGCCGACCGACCACGCCTACCCGCACATGGGCCGGCCTCTCGCCTGGAGGGCGCGGGGTCAGCCGCGCTCGGCGAGCCAGGCCCTGTCTCTTATCCACATCTGACGCTGCCGACG
>NZ_JBNDHY010000540.1:0-229 GCF_056755315.1 Monashia sp. HAY1-2A | reverse complement strand
CCCCCCCCCCCCCCCCCCCCCCCCCCCCCCCCCCCTTCTTAAAAAAAAACCCCCACCCCCCCCGTTACTACGCGTCTCGTGGGCTCGGAGATGTGTATAAGAGACAGGAACCAGCCATGGCGTGGTGAGGGCGCCACGGCCGGTCCCGGCCCACAGGCCCTTCAGCGCGGGGCGTCGGGTACGTCCACGCCGCTGTCTCTTATACACATCTGACGCTGCCGACGACGGA
>NZ_JBNDHY010000539.1:0-230 GCF_056755315.1 Monashia sp. HAY1-2A | reverse complement strand
TCCGTCGTCGGCAGCGTCAGATGTGTATAAGAGACAGTCGACGCCCTGGCGCACCGCCTCGACGAAGGACGGGTCGGCGGTCCACCGGTTGACGCGCGGGTTGCGCGAGAGCGAGAGGAAGGCGCTGTCTCTTATACACATCTCCGAGCCCACGAGACGCGTAGTAATCGGGGGGGGTTGTCTCTTGTTTTGAGAAGGAGGGGGGAGGGGGGGGGGGGGGGGGGGGGGGG
>NZ_JBNDHY010000538.1:0-256 GCF_056755315.1 Monashia sp. HAY1-2A | reverse complement strand
CGGATGGGACGAGCTGGCTACCTGGCGTGACCCTGATGTCTACGAAGCGATGATGTCGACCCTTCGTACTGCCTTCATCCCTACCAAGAAGCAGCCCAACATGCCGCCTCTGCAGGTCAGGTCAACCACGAACCCGTTCGGTGCGGGCAAGTGGTGGGTGTATGAGCGCTTCCTTGAAGGCAAACGTCCAGGCGAGATCACTTACAACAGGGATGGCTCACGTCAACGGTGTGCGGTCTTCGGCACGATCTTCGAA
>NZ_JBNDHY010000537.1:0-256 GCF_056755315.1 Monashia sp. HAY1-2A | reverse complement strand
CCCCCCCCCCCCCCCCCCCCCCCCCCCCCCCCCCCCCCCCCCCCCCCCCCCCCCAAACAACCCACCCCCCCCCCAGATTACTACGCGTCTCGTGGGCTCGGAGATGTGTATAAGAGACAGTCGCGGTGCCGAGCTCGTGACGCTGCCGGGCGCCACGGGCAGGCACGTGACCGTGCTGCGTGCGGCCGGTTTCGACTCGCTCTGTCTCTTATACACATCTCCGAGCCCACGAGACGCGTAGTAATCTGGGGGGGGG
>NZ_JBNDHY010000536.1:0-256 GCF_056755315.1 Monashia sp. HAY1-2A | reverse complement strand
ACCGAGGACGGCGTCCGCTTCTACCTCTTCGCGGACATCGCCGACACCCGCGCCTTCAAGGACGCCTATCGCGAGCTGCTGGACCGTGCGCCCTGGGATGCCGACGAGCAGGAGCGCATCATCGAGGAAGTCCTTCTCGCCTACCGCTTCAACACCGAGCTGTTCGAGGACCTGCTCGCCGACAAGGCGGCACGCGTCGCCTGATCCGCTCTGCGCTCACTCCGCGGCCGCCCGGACGGCCGCCATGAAGCGGCGC
>NZ_JBNDHY010000535.1:0-256 GCF_056755315.1 Monashia sp. HAY1-2A | reverse complement strand
GTGTGTGTCTGATTCTTGAGAACTCAACAGCGTGTCAAAAATCGATGCCTATTTACCTCGTCTCGAGGGGCTGGCGTTTGACTTGGTGTCCTGTGTGGCGTCTGGTTGCTGGTTCCTTGGATGATGAAAATTTCTTTGGTTGACAACGACGATCAGTATTTTGTGCTGGTTGTTCGTGACTCAGCCTGGATCAGTTTGGCCCTTCGTGGGTTTGTTTGAACATCAACGGAGAGTTTGATCCTGGCTCAGGACGAAC
>NZ_JBNDHY010000534.1:0-257 GCF_056755315.1 Monashia sp. HAY1-2A | reverse complement strand
CCCCCCCCCCCCCCCCCCCCCCCCCCCCCCCCCCCCCCCCCTCCCCCCAACAGCCCACGCCCCCCCCGATTACTACGTGTCTCGTGGGCTCGGAGATGTGTATAAGAGACAGCTCCTCGACGCGTCCACCTACCCGGCGCACCGCCTCGACGAGCGCCACGTCCTCGTTGGCCAGCACCGACCGCTCGGCCCTGTTTCCTATACACCTCTGACGCTGCCAAAGACCAGGAGAGGATAGGCTTCGGTTGTTGCCGTAC
>NZ_JBNDHY010000533.1:0-257 GCF_056755315.1 Monashia sp. HAY1-2A | reverse complement strand
CCTCCATCAGATGCAGGGTGATGCGTGTCCCCCGGGCGGGGGCATCGCCCGCATCCACGGGAGCGATCCGATAATTCCCCTTGCCTTCCGACGACCAGAGCCAGGCCTCGTCTGCGCCAGCGCGACGGGAGACGACGTCGACGTGATCAGCCACCATGAAGCAGGAATAAAAACCCACGCCGAACTGCCCGATCAGCTGAGCCCCTTCGCCAGCCCTGTCAGCTTCGATGCGCTCCATGAAGGCACGGGTCCCGGAC
>NZ_JBNDHY010000532.1:0-257 GCF_056755315.1 Monashia sp. HAY1-2A | reverse complement strand
TTGCCGTCTTTCAGGGATTGGAAGATGGTGGCGAAGGCCTCCGCGACGACGTCATCGGCGTCGCTGGGGTTGTCCGACTGCGTGCGTGCGACGTAGTGGGCGATCTGGACATGCCGCTTGTAAAGAGTGTCAAAGGCGTCCGTGACACCTTGGCGGACGAGGTTCAGGATTTGGGGATCGCTGTCATTTTCGGCAGCCAAAGTTGGGGACGCCGCACCGGCCCCGGACGTCAATACTTGATCCATAAACAATAGTGT
>NZ_JBNDHY010000531.1:0-257 GCF_056755315.1 Monashia sp. HAY1-2A | reverse complement strand
GCTATAGCAACAATCAATATGAATGTGACCTTTACTAAAATTGTTGCCAATGACAAGAAAGAATATATCTGTTTTAATGGAACGGATGATATTACAGTCAATCTCAATACTCTTTCTGCCGGAATGCTTATCTCTCCTTCTACGGTTCCCGTGACAGAATTTTATGCTACTTCAGCTAATGCTAACGCAGGAACTAATCCGATCAGCCCCAATCAGACTATAACGACAGACGGAAATCTGGTAACCCGGGTTTATTA
>NZ_JBNDHY010000530.1:0-257 GCF_056755315.1 Monashia sp. HAY1-2A | reverse complement strand
TCTTTCGATTTCACCTGAACGCGGCCACGGCTGGGTGCACGCATTGAACCGACATGCGCCTGGAAACCGTGCTCTTTTACCGCATTACTGCCGTTGTAATTAATCGCCACCGGCAGGAAGTGATACTGAATATTCGGCCAGGCAAATTCTTCACGGCTGCGGATAAAACCGCCCGCTTCAAACTGATTGCTGGCACCCACGCCGGTGCCTTTAAACAGCCACTCGGCACCAATCGCTGGCTGGTTGTGCATCTGCAA
>NZ_JBNDHY010000529.1:0-257 GCF_056755315.1 Monashia sp. HAY1-2A | reverse complement strand
GTATGGCCAAACTCGGTCTCTACGGCTTGACCCGTACCCTGGCCATCGAAGGTCGCAAGAACAATATTCTGGTCAATGCCATCGCGCCTACTGGCGGCACGCGCATGACCGAAGGCCTGATCCCGCCGCAGGTGTTCGAACAGCTGAAACCGGAACTGGTCAGCCCACTGGTGGTGTACCTGGCCAGTGAACAGTGCCAGGAAACGTCCGGCCTGTTTGAAGTCGGTGGCGGCTGGATGGGCAAGGTGCGCTGGGAA
>NZ_JBNDHY010000528.1:0-257 GCF_056755315.1 Monashia sp. HAY1-2A | reverse complement strand
CCCCCCCCCCCCCCCCCCCCCCCCCCCCCCCCCCCCTCTTCCAAAAAAAACCCCACCCCCCCAGATTACTACGCGTCTCGTGGGCTCGGAGATGTGTATAAGAGACAGCCCCGCGGGTCGGGTAGGGGTACTTCTCCCGGACGGCCCGGTAGAACGCGTCGACCGCGTGGTCGGCCGGCTCGTCGGTCAACTGCGGCATGGCACTCATCGCGCTCGGCACCGACACTGTCTCTTATACACATCTGACGCTGCCGACG
>NZ_JBNDHY010000527.1:0-257 GCF_056755315.1 Monashia sp. HAY1-2A | reverse complement strand
CCCCCCCCCAGATTACTACGCGTCTCGTGGGCTCGGAGATGTGTATAAGAGACAGTCCAGACCTTCTCCGAGCGGTACGCGCAGTTCCCGGTGGTCGTCAAGGCGCTGTCGCGGTTCCAGTCCGACAAGGAGGCCAGGGCCGTCCTCGACCTGTCTCTTATACACATCTCCGAGCCCACGAGACGCGTAGTAATCTGGGGGGGGGGCTTTTTTGTTTGGGGGGGGGGGGGGGGGGGGGGGGGGGGGGGGGGGGGGGG
>NZ_JBNDHY010000526.1:0-257 GCF_056755315.1 Monashia sp. HAY1-2A | reverse complement strand
CGCTGGACGCCACCCTCGGAGGTGAAGCCCGATGACCGGTGTGACCAACAGCAAGACGACCAGCAAGCCGACCAGCAGCAAGCCGACCAGCCGGACGACCGGCACACCGGACGGTGCGATGGACCGTGCGGTGGACCGTGCGGTGGACCGCTCGGACGGGGTGGGCACGGGCGTGGGCACGGTGTACGCCCACGGCCTGCGCAAGTCCTTCGGCCAGCGGGTCGTGCTGGACCGGATCGACCTGGACGTGGCCTGCG
>NZ_JBNDHY010000525.1:0-258 GCF_056755315.1 Monashia sp. HAY1-2A | reverse complement strand
AAAGTCAACTTCGTCGAGCTGCCGTACAACGGTCTCTACAACCGCGTGAACAGCGAATTGTCGACCGGGAGCGTCTCGTTCGACGTCGCCGCGCTCGACGCCGTCTGGCTGCCCGCCTTCGCCGCGGGCCTCCAGCCGCTGAACAGTATGTACACCTCGGCCGTCAAGGCGGACAACTTCCCGTCCGTCGTGCAGGAGGCCAAGGTCGGCGACAACTATGTCGGCATGCCGGCGTTCGCCAACTCGGAGATCCTGTAC
>NZ_JBNDHY010000524.1:0-258 GCF_056755315.1 Monashia sp. HAY1-2A | reverse complement strand
GCAAAACACTCAGCAGCACATCCAGAATAAGCTGATCGATCTCGCTAAAGAACGTCTGAGTACCACCAATCTTTCCGTAAGTGAAATTGCCTATGAGCTTGGTTTTGAGCATCCGCAGTCATTCAGTAAGTTGTTTAAACAGAAGGTGAAGCAGTCGCCGGGGGAGTTTAGAAGGGCGTTTAATTGAGATCTGTAAATATCTTATTTAAAGCTTTAAAAATTAATTTGTACTTTTGATTTAAATATATCAGTCATGGA
>NZ_JBNDHY010000523.1:0-258 GCF_056755315.1 Monashia sp. HAY1-2A | reverse complement strand
GCTTTGTGGCGTTGCCCCGGCTCGGTGATGATGAGCACTGCCTTGGCGTCCCGTGCGCGCATCTCAACAGCTGGGCCGGCAAACGCCGTAAACAGCGGCACATAGACAGCGCCGATACGCCAGATGGCCAGCAGGGAGATGGGCAGTTCCCTGCGCTTTCCCAAAAGGACGGCCACCCTGTCTCCTGCCCGCACTCCCCGGGCGTGCAGGGAAGCGGCAAGGCGTTTGGATTCTTCCTGGAGTTGCCCGTAGCTCAAC
>NZ_JBNDHY010000522.1:0-258 GCF_056755315.1 Monashia sp. HAY1-2A | reverse complement strand
GCACACCCGCGGTGACCGGCTCGCGTTCTCCAACGGAATCGTCATGCTCTCGGCGGCGGCGATCGTCCTGGTCATCATCTTCAAGGCCGAGGTCACGGCGCTCATCCAGCTCTACATCGTCGGCGTCTTCGTGTCGTTCACGACCTGTCTCTTATACACATCTCCGAGCCCACGAGACGCGTAGTAATCTGGGGGGGGGGTTTCTTTTGTTGGGGGGGGGGGGGGGGGGGGGGGGGGGGGGGGGGGGGGGGGGGGGGG
>NZ_JBNDHY010000521.1:0-258 GCF_056755315.1 Monashia sp. HAY1-2A | reverse complement strand
AGCCCGGGTAGAGGAATCGGACCGACGCCTCGAGGAAGAGCCGGGGCTGGGCCCCGCACCCGCCCCCCACGACCGCGCCGGAACGGTGTTCCGGCTGCTCGGTTCCGGCACGAGCCGCGTCGGCGACCCCGTCGACCTCGAGCCCGGCCGGTGAGCGGCGGCTCAGCGGGAGAACTCCATTCCCTCGGTGAGGTCACCGCGCAGCCTGTCTCTTATACACATCTCCGAGCCCACGAGACGCGTAGTAATCGGGGGGGG
>NZ_JBNDHY010000520.1:0-258 GCF_056755315.1 Monashia sp. HAY1-2A | reverse complement strand
CCCCCCCCCCCCCCCCCCCCCCCCCCCCCCCCCCCCCCTCTTCTCAAAAAAAAAACCCCCCCCCCAGATTACTACGCGTCTCGTGGGCTCGGAGATGTGTATAAGAGACAGCTTCGGGCCGTAGCTGCACACCTTCCGACGCGTGAAGGGACGGTTGTTCCAGCCGCTCGCCGGGGTGCCCGCAGTGAAGAAGGTGCAGACCGCGAAGGCCGCCTACAACCTGTCTCTTATACACATCTGACGCTGCCGACGACGGAG
>NZ_JBNDHY010000519.1:0-238 GCF_056755315.1 Monashia sp. HAY1-2A | reverse complement strand
TCCGTCGTCGGCAGCGTCAGATGTGTATAAGAGACAGCCGCACGACCTCCGGCACCGCATAGCCGTCACCCGCCTGTCTCGCATGACAGGTCGGATGCCGACCACCGGGAATCCAACACCGAGAAGGGACCTGTCTCTTATACACATCTCCGAGCCCACGAGACGCGTAGTAATCTGGGGGGGGGGCTTGTTTTGTGGGAAGGGGGGGGGGGGGGGGGGGGGGGGGGGGGGGGGGGGG
>NZ_JBNDHY010000518.1:0-231 GCF_056755315.1 Monashia sp. HAY1-2A | reverse complement strand
CCCCCCCCCCCCCCCCCCCCCCCCCCCCCCCCCCCCCCCCCAAAGCAAAAACCCCCCCCCCCAGATTACTACGCGTCTCGTGGGCTCGGAGATGTGTATAAGAGACAGGTCCGAGGACGCGACGCTGCTCGACCGCTACCTCGAGGGCGAGCCCCTCGACACGGCCTCCCTGCTGGCGGTGCGCAGGTCCGCCACTGTCTCTTATACACATCTGACGCTGCCGACGACGGA
>NZ_JBNDHY010000517.1:0-258 GCF_056755315.1 Monashia sp. HAY1-2A | reverse complement strand
CCCCCCCCCCCCCCCCCCCCCCCCCCCCCCCCCCCTCTTCCCAACCCAACACCCCCCCCCCCAGATTACTACGCGTCTCGTGGGCTCGGAGATGTGTATAAGAGACAGGTCATGGGCGAGACGGTCGGTTCGTGGTTCGCGGGCCTGCACCGCAGCCACGGTGTCGAGTTCCGCTTCGACGACGGCGTCGGGGTGGGGATCACGCCTGTCTCTTATACACATCTGACGCTGCCGACGACGGAGAGAGTGTAGATCTCG
>NZ_JBNDHY010000516.1:0-237 GCF_056755315.1 Monashia sp. HAY1-2A | reverse complement strand
CCCCCCCCCCCCCCCCCCCCCCCCCCCCCCCCCTCTTTTCAAAAAAAAAAACCCCCCCCCCAGATTACTACGCGTCTCGTGGGCTCGGAGATGTGTATAAGAGACAGGCATGAGCGCCCGCGAGATCGCCCGGTGTGGCCGAGCCCTCGTCCGGACAGCTGTGGCACCGCGACGCCGCACGCGGCGACGAGCGGTGCCACCTGTCTCTTATACACATCTGACGCTGCCGACGACGGA
>NZ_JBNDHY010000515.1:0-259 GCF_056755315.1 Monashia sp. HAY1-2A | reverse complement strand
GATCCAGACGCCGCGCGAGGGCGGGACCAGGAAGGTGGCGCGGTCGGTGCTGACGCGCACGACGCCGGTCACCGAGAAGACGAACTGGCCCCAGGTGTGGTGGTGGGCCTGGATGTCCATGAACCCGTCCAGGCTGCGCGACTTGGCCCGCACCGGGCGCACGGCGCTGGGCGCATAGCGGCGCGGATCGAGCGGCGGCAGGCTGGTGCGACGGGTGAGGGTCGGGGTGGGGTGCGGCGTCGGACGAGCGGGTGAAGGA
>NZ_JBNDHY010000514.1:0-259 GCF_056755315.1 Monashia sp. HAY1-2A | reverse complement strand
CGCCGTAGAAGCCGCCGGCATAGCGCCACGGCCGCTGCACGCACACGAGGCGCGCCACGTATTCCACCGTGAACAGCGCGGTGAAGCCCCATTCGAACGCGTTCAGCAGGTCGGCGTGATCGCGATGCAGCCGCGGCACGCTGTCCAGCACGACGACGAGGATGCTGAGGAGGATGGCGCACACGAGGGCGATGTCGAAGCGCCGCCCGGCCGGGGCGTCGGCCTCGAAGATGACGTCGTACATGTGCCGCCGCCACCC
>NZ_JBNDHY010000513.1:0-259 GCF_056755315.1 Monashia sp. HAY1-2A | reverse complement strand
GCCTGAGGGCTTCAAGTGTCGTCAGGCCCTGAGAGGAAGCGGATACAAAGGCCTCCAGGCTCCGGAACATCACGTCTCTGTAGTCCGGCATTCCCGAGGTATGGGACAGCAATTGCCTCAGAGTGATCGGAACGGGAGGCTTGAGACCAACCCCAAAGCTCTCCAAAAGCCCGTTGACGGGATCATCAAGAGCGATCAGTCCTTCGTCCACGAGCTTCAACACAGAAATCGCCGTCATGGTCTTGATGACACTCGAAAC
>NZ_JBNDHY010000512.1:0-259 GCF_056755315.1 Monashia sp. HAY1-2A | reverse complement strand
GTCCGGCCAGTTCATTTTCACCTGCTTCATTTCGCGCAGGTTTGTGTAGAGGTCGCGGTCGGTGATGAGCTCGATGTTGTTCAAGCCGAGCAGACGGCGGTCGGCACCCCAGATCGCGCCGTAGCGCGGACCGTTGACGTTAACGATCGGCGGGCCTTCTTCCCCGAGCGTTTTCCAGACCACGCCGCCCCAGCCCGCCTTGAAGGCGCGCTCGACATTGTAGGCCTTGTCGGTCGGCGGCGCGGAGGCGAGCCAGAAC
>NZ_JBNDHY010000511.1:0-232 GCF_056755315.1 Monashia sp. HAY1-2A | reverse complement strand
TCCGTCGTCGGCAGCGTCAGATGTGTATAAGAGACAGACTGAAACCAATGGCTGAACAAAATCTGGTTTCTGTTTCATTAAGTATTCCGACCATTAATGAAGATCTTCGAAGAAAAATGGAACCACGCACAAGTTCTGCAAAAAATAAACTAAAAGCCATAGAAATCTTGTCTGAAAACAAAATTCCGGTGAATGTAATGGTGGCGCCCATTATTCCGGGGCTGAACAGCGA
>NZ_JBNDHY010000510.1:0-259 GCF_056755315.1 Monashia sp. HAY1-2A | reverse complement strand
AAATACATCAGCGCAACGGCTGTAGTTCCGTCGACGTCGTAATCTCCGTACACCAGTATTTTTTCACCGTTCTCAATGGCGTTTGCAATGCGCTCTACAGCTTTCTGCATATCTGCCATCAGGAAAGGATTGTGAATATCGGTAAGGTTCGGTTTAAAAAATTCTCTGGCCTTTTGATAATTGTCAATTCCTCTAAGAACGAGGAGTTTAGATTCAAAAGTTCCAAAACCAAGAGACGAACTCAATCCATCCACAATTT
>NZ_JBNDHY010000509.1:0-260 GCF_056755315.1 Monashia sp. HAY1-2A | reverse complement strand
GTACTGGAACCTCAGGTTGTCATGCGTACGCACCAACTCATCTCTCTTCAGCCTCAGGCGAGGGCTGTCACCGTTCCGGGCAAGTTCTAACAGGCTCGCTTGAGCTTCCGGATCTCCTGCTGACAACCGCAGTAGCAGGTGTTTCAAATGAGCAACCGCAAACGGATCCGCGGCCTTGTCGAGAGGCGGCTTCCGGCGGCTGATCGTTTCCGCGAGCTTGTCGAATGAGGACTTCAAAAAGCCTTCCCAGTGCGCATAGG
>NZ_JBNDHY010000508.1:0-260 GCF_056755315.1 Monashia sp. HAY1-2A | reverse complement strand
CGAGTAGGGCAACCACTTTTCCTTGTCCGGATATTGCATGGTCACGGGCCTGGAGAACATGTAGCCGAAGGTCAAAGCCAAACCGCTCGCCAGATCGGCGAAGAACGCCCAGCCGATCCATGTTCCAATACTGTCCCGCGCGTGCGACATTGCCGCCCCACTACGGAGCCAATGCGGCCCCTAAAAGAAAACAAGACCAGTGATGATTATGTTCGCCATCGACAAAGGAAGCAAGACTTTCCATCCGATCGCCATCAGCT
>NZ_JBNDHY010000507.1:0-260 GCF_056755315.1 Monashia sp. HAY1-2A | reverse complement strand
TCCCGCAGGTGCTCTCCAGCCCCGCCGGTCCCATCGTGGACGAGCAGGTCTTCTCCGCGGACAAGGTCACGCCGGACAACACCATCGTCAAGGGCCACGCGTTCGCCGGCCAGTACGACATCACGTCCTACGACTTCAACAACCCCATCGCCTACAAGGCGTACGACGGCTACCAGGGACTCCTCGGCAAGCCGGCGACGGCCAAGATCAACGTGAAGTACTACGCCCAGGCCTCGAACCTGAAGCTGGACATCCAGAAG
>NZ_JBNDHY010000506.1:0-260 GCF_056755315.1 Monashia sp. HAY1-2A | reverse complement strand
CGCGTAGACTCTTCCTGTCGAGGGCCAGCATCTCCTTGCCCTCGACCAGCACCGATCCGCTCTGAGGCTCGATCAGCCGCATAATGGCGCGACCGGTTGTCGACTTTCCGCAGTCGGATTCGCCGACGAGCGAAAGCGTTTCACCGGCATGGAGGTCGAAGGAAACGTTCTCGACCGCATGGACGCGGCCGCTCAGCTTGCCGAACAGACCGGAATGGATATCGAAACGCCGGACAAGATTCTTGACCTCAAGCACCGGA
>NZ_JBNDHY010000505.1:0-260 GCF_056755315.1 Monashia sp. HAY1-2A | reverse complement strand
CGGACAGCGATGGGCAACACGGCGTTGCCGACATCCTGGCTGTCGCTGACCGGGTCCGGGGCGTCACTGCCGCCATGGTCCTGGGCTCACGAAACTTCACCGGCAACGTCCCGGCCCGGAGCAGGTTCGGCAACACAGTGACCCGCGGCCTGTTCAGGCTCGCGACGGGCCGACGGATCACGGACACGCAGACGGGCTTGCGGGGCTACAAAGCGGACATGCTTCCGTGGTTGCTCACTGTGCGCGGACAACGGTACGAA
>NZ_JBNDHY010000504.1:0-260 GCF_056755315.1 Monashia sp. HAY1-2A | reverse complement strand
ATTCGATATTGATGCAGACGATCACGCCGAGCAGCACGCCGGCAACGGTGCCGACGATACCAATCGCAGCACCGGTCATGAAGAAGATGCGCATGATCGAGCCGGAAGTCGCACCCATGGTGCGAAGGATGGCGATATCGCTGCCCTTGTCCTTCACCAGCATGATCAGGCCGGAGATGATGTTCAGCGCCGCAACGATGACGATCAGCGTCAGGATCATGAACATGACGTTGCGCTCGACCTCAAGGGCGGAAAAGAAG
>NZ_JBNDHY010000503.1:0-260 GCF_056755315.1 Monashia sp. HAY1-2A | reverse complement strand
GACTTCGGCTGGACGCTGCTCAGCCGGGTCCTGGTCAACTTCGGCAACGCCTTCGGCACCACCCTGCTGCTGTACTTCCTCGAGTTCGGCCTGCGCGACCCAAACGCGGACGACGACCTGCTCATCCTCATCCTCATCTACATGGTGTTCGTCATCATCGCGTCGCTGGTGCTCGGCCGGCTCTCCGACCGCCTCGGCCGGCGCAAGGCGTTCGTCTTCGCCTCCTCCGCCGAACAGGGGCGCGACGGCCTGCGGGACGG
>NZ_JBNDHY010000502.1:0-261 GCF_056755315.1 Monashia sp. HAY1-2A | reverse complement strand
CTCCCTAGTGTCATGGCAGGTAACCTCACAGATAAAGTAAAATGGGAAACTGTTTCATATATTCCCAGAACCCTAAACTATGCAGTAACAGTTAGAGATGAAAATGCTACCAGACCATTGCTTATTTCATCCGAAACTACCGTTACTGTTGGTGGTGACGGGCCATTTAAATTCTCGGGCCTTACACCTTCTACCATTTTGTATAATAATGCATCAAACACTGTAACTTGGGATGTCGCTAGTACTAATACAGCCCCATAT
>NZ_JBNDHY010000501.1:0-261 GCF_056755315.1 Monashia sp. HAY1-2A | reverse complement strand
ATCATTAAAATTCAACAGATTAATAACGTACAGGTATTTCCGTCAGCAAATGAACATTGGTGTTCCTTTTCAAGCCGATGAAATGGAAGTCGTATGGAAAAGCGTTAATTTTTTAAAGTATATCCTCGATTCAGATACTGAAATGACGTATAAAAAAGAAATTGTAGAACATCTTTTTTCTGTATTCTGCTATCAGATGGCCGGAATCATTTCTAAAGAAGACAGCAATGCCATGAATCAGATGTCGAGACAGGAAGAAAT
>NZ_JBNDHY010000500.1:0-261 GCF_056755315.1 Monashia sp. HAY1-2A | reverse complement strand
GCCCAGCTGAAATCAATGAACTGAGACAATACTAATGCCGAAATGCAGCCTATTAGCGGAGGAAAAGTAATCAGTCTTTTTAGGATAAATTTTGCACTCACTTTTCCAGATGTGCTTCCGCCTTTTACAGCCGCAATAATTCCCAGTGTTGACAGAGCAAAAAACATGGTCTGATCACAGATCACGGCAATGCTCAATAAACGCTCCCCATAAAAAGCAGAAACCAGCGGAAAACCGATAAATGAAGTATTGCTGTAACTG
>NZ_JBNDHY010000499.1:0-261 GCF_056755315.1 Monashia sp. HAY1-2A | reverse complement strand
CTCCAAATCCTGCAGCCCGGGGATCGGCAGCCGGCGGTAGCGGACTCCGGTCGCCAGCAGCGCTGCCCGTGAGGAGGCAGGGCCACCGCCGTCAAATTCGGCGCGGAACCCGCCGTCCTTTAGCTCGATGGTGCGTGCCCCGCAGGCGACGTTGATCTTGACCCCGAATTTGCGGGCCTGAAGAATCACCCGTTCAGTGAGTTCGCCGCCGGAGATGCCGGCGGGGAAGCCGAGAAAATTTTCGATCCGCGGGGACGTACC
>NZ_JBNDHY010000498.1:0-261 GCF_056755315.1 Monashia sp. HAY1-2A | reverse complement strand
CGCACGGGCCGGGCTCTTGAGGGAAAGGTCGGCGCCTTCGCGGCGGGCGAGCTTACAGGTAGGACCGATATAACGAGCCATTTCTTATCGCTCCTTTAGACGCGACGCTTCTTCGGCGGACGGCACCCGTTGTGCGGGATTGGCGTCACGTCGATGATGTTGGTGATCTTGTAGCCCACGTTGTTCAGCGAGCGCACGGCCGACTCACGACCCGGACCCGGGCCCTTGATGCGGACTTCCAGGGACTTGACGCCGTAATCC
>NZ_JBNDHY010000497.1:0-261 GCF_056755315.1 Monashia sp. HAY1-2A | reverse complement strand
AGGCAACATTCTCCTTTTCCAGAGGAGTGAGATCGCTGTCTACATTATTGGAAACGGGGATATACCAGTCCGTCTGTTCAAAGAAATTCCTGTAGGTAGCCTTTTTAAATGAATAGCCATGACGCGCAAACACAGAGTTTTTAATAATTTCCATATCCAGCTTACGGAGATTCTTAAGATCTTTTTCAGTTAATTTCTGTTTGGATGCATTGATTTTAATTACGGCTTCGGAGGCTATCCTGTTTTTGGAAGCAGTATAGG
>NZ_JBNDHY010000496.1:0-261 GCF_056755315.1 Monashia sp. HAY1-2A | reverse complement strand
GTAAGCCGCCCGCCTGCCGCCGTCGCGCGTTCACGCATACCGGGGATACCGCGGCCGGTTCCCGACGGCGGCAGTTGCGTCCCGCCGTCGACCAGGTTTGAGCGGATCTTCAGGCGCAGGCCGCCGGGGTCGCGGGCAACCGTCACCACAGCGCCGGCCGCACGGTCTCCATGTTTGAACGCGTTCGTCAGGCTTTCCTGGACGATTCTGTAGATGGTGAGGTCCTCCACCGGCGAGAGCCCCTCCAGCCCCATCGTGTGA
>NZ_JBNDHY010000495.1:0-261 GCF_056755315.1 Monashia sp. HAY1-2A | reverse complement strand
CCTCGCTGGTCGTCCGCTCCGGAGCCGGACCGCAGCCAGCCACGCGAGCGCGGCCAAACGGGAGAGGCCGTAATCCCACGACGCACGCTCCCGCGCCAGCTCCTCCGCGCGGTCGAGCGCGGCGGGACCGGCCAGCGCCGAGTACAGCAGCACGTAGTCACCCAGCGGGCCGCCGAACGCCGACTCACCGCCGGCACCCGCCACGTTCAGCGCCACGCGTCGCGGGTCCCCGGCCAGATACTGCCTGTCTCTTATACACAT
>NZ_JBNDHY010000494.1:0-261 GCF_056755315.1 Monashia sp. HAY1-2A | reverse complement strand
CCGAGATCTACACTCTCTCCGTCGTCGGCAGCGTCAGATGTGTATAAGAGACAGAACCGCGACATCGACCGCAGCCGGTCGACGGCGCCGGTGGAGGCGAACTGCGACGCACCGAGGCCCTCGACGGCGGGGGCGCGTACTTCTTCCGTCCTGTCTCTTATACACATCTCCGAGCCCACGAGACGCGTAGTAATCTGGGGGGGGGGGTGTGTGGTTTGGGAGGGGGGGGGGGGGGGGGGGGGGGGGGGGGGGGGGGGGGGG
>NZ_JBNDHY010000493.1:0-234 GCF_056755315.1 Monashia sp. HAY1-2A | reverse complement strand
CCCCCCCCCCCCCCCCCCCCCCCCCCCCCCCCCCCCCCCTCTCCCAAAAAAAACGACCCCCCCCCAGATTACTACGCGTCTCGTGGGCTCGGAGATGTGTATAAGAGACAGGTCTCGAGGCGTCCCGGAACGGCGGCGAGGTCGTGGTCACGGATGCTGCGGGTGAGCTCTTGGCGGCGGCCAGGGGTGGACCGAAGCTGTCTCTTATACACATCTGACGCTGCCGACGACGGA
>NZ_JBNDHY010000492.1:0-261 GCF_056755315.1 Monashia sp. HAY1-2A | reverse complement strand
CCCCCCCCCCCCCCCCCCCCCCCCCCCCCCCCCCCCCCCCCCCCCAAAAAAAAACACCGCCCCCCAGATTACTACGCGTCTCGTGGGCTCGGAGATGTGTATAAGAGACAGGCCCTACGACACGACCACCGGGTTCGACAGCGAGGATCTGCACACCGAACGGCAGGTGGTCATCCTGCCCGCGGGTCACCCCCTCGCCAGCCGGACGCACCTGTCGTTGGCGGAGCTCCTGTCTCTTATACACATCTGACGCTGCCGACG
>NZ_JBNDHY010000491.1:0-261 GCF_056755315.1 Monashia sp. HAY1-2A | reverse complement strand
CCCCCCCCCCCCCCCCCCCCCCCCCCCCCCCCCCCCCCCCCCCCCAACCAACACCCCCCCCCACCAGATTACTACGCGTCTCGTGGGCTCGGAGATGTGTATAAGAGACAGGGGTTGAGCCTCAGCTGAACTCGGCGAGCAGGTCGGGGCTGATCTGCGCCATGACGGCGTCATCGGCTGGACGGTCCGCCGGTCCTGGTTCCAGCGGCGTGCAGGAGCTGTCTCTTATACACATCTGACGCTGCCGACGACGGAGAGAGA
>NZ_JBNDHY010000490.1:0-262 GCF_056755315.1 Monashia sp. HAY1-2A | reverse complement strand
ATATCATAGGAATCATAGAATGTATTGTCAGCGGCTACCGTAAGCGTGGTTTTATTTCTTTTTACAAAGGTCTTGAAAGTATAACCTTCGGTGGTAATGAACATATAATCCTTACTTGACTTGAGGTCATCCAGCTGCTCAACATATTCACCGATTACACAGGTTCCGTCTGCAAAAGGAGGCATTGAATCGCCGTCGGCCATAAATCCTCTGAATATGCCATGACCTAAAAATGGAAGCTGTATCCTGGGGAGGCTTTCAA
>NZ_JBNDHY010000489.1:0-262 GCF_056755315.1 Monashia sp. HAY1-2A | reverse complement strand
GGACCCCGCAATGAGCCGTATCCTCCGTCGCGAGACCCATTCATCGCGGGCCGGCGCGGCCGTCATTGCCGCGGTACTTGTCATCATTCTCTGCGTCTACGCATTGCTGGAAGCCGGAGTCCGGGCTGTCGGCCAACCTCCTTGGCTGGTTGATCCCACCACTGCTGCCGAACGCATCATCGCCCTTCCCGGGGGCATTTCATCCCTCCTGCTGGGGGCGAGCGGTGCCGTGATCGCCATGGCGGGTTTGTTCTTCCTGCTC
>NZ_JBNDHY010000488.1:0-262 GCF_056755315.1 Monashia sp. HAY1-2A | reverse complement strand
GTCGGATCCGTCACGAACATCGCCACCGAGTTGATCAGCGAAGGCCTCGTCATCGAGGCCGGAATGGTTGCCTCCCAGGGGGGCCGTCCGGTGACGCTGCTTGCGCCGAAGCCCTCCGGCGCGTACCTGCTGGGTGCTGACGTCGGGGAGCGCGGCGTCGCAGTCGAACTCTTCGATCTCGCGATGACGCGTGTCGACCGCGAATTCCGCGGTGGACGAGAAGAGGAGAGCCTGGACGCGATAGCCCAGGACCGCCATGAGA
>NZ_JBNDHY010000487.1:0-262 GCF_056755315.1 Monashia sp. HAY1-2A | reverse complement strand
ATTCACCTTCGACTCGATCTCGCCCGAGATCACATAGGCGTAGATGAAAGCCGACTTGGCATGCCGGTGGGGCGGGGACGCCGCGCCTGGCGCATAGTCGACTTCAACAACGACAAGCGACTTGCCGGGGACGTTCGGAATCGCCTGTGCGAATTTGGGCGTCACTGTTTCTGTCTGACCGTCATGCGCGGAGGCGGGCACGGCGATCGTGGACGCCAGAACAGCGCTGGCGGCAGCGAGGATGTTACGGACCTTCATGGGC
>NZ_JBNDHY010000486.1:0-262 GCF_056755315.1 Monashia sp. HAY1-2A | reverse complement strand
CCTTACCTCAGCCGCCAGTGGTGTTAGATTGTAGCTTTCATCCTGGTGCCGCGCGGTCACCTTTCCCCGTAACCTGCCCCGCTTAGGGGTTTTTTTGGAACATTACGGAACCAGCTTTGTTTGGCGCGCTTGGGGGTGCGCGGCAGTTCTTCTGTTCAGCCCGGATGACACCCATCTCCGGGTGCCGCGTGGTCAATCCCGCGCTGAGTGGCTAGGGGACACAAGAGGCGCGGCAAGGGCTCGCTTTTCCGTAGGAGCGGGC
>NZ_JBNDHY010000485.1:0-262 GCF_056755315.1 Monashia sp. HAY1-2A | reverse complement strand
GTAGTGGTCTACGTCACAGGGGCTTCGGCATCGAGTCTATGAGTCCGGCAATGGTGCGGCAAGCGGTTGCCAAAAGTTGCCATGAATGGTGCAATCTTCCTATGGCTGAGACAAACGCACGGGGATCCGCACCCACCATCCGGGACGTCGCCGCGCTGGCGGGGGTGGCCACGTCCACCGTTTCCCGGGCCCTCTCCAACCCGGACCGCGTGAACAGGGCCACCCGCGAACGCATCGAAAAAGTGGCGGCTGAACTCAACTA
>NZ_JBNDHY010000484.1:0-262 GCF_056755315.1 Monashia sp. HAY1-2A | reverse complement strand
CGGGCTGCATGCCGCCCGCAGCCGATCGGCACACGTCCAGGGGCGGCGGGGTGGTGGTGCCGCGCGGGCCGTGGCGCGTCGCGGGAGCACCGCCACAGGTGTCCGGGCCGGTCGCGGTGGACTTCTCCGTCGGCGTGCCCGACCCGGACCTGTTCCCGTTGGCGACCTGGCGGCGTCCCGTGTCCGGGGTGCTGCGTCGCGGACGGCTCGTCACCGTCACCTACGGCGACACCGGCCCGTCGCTGCTCGAAGCGCAGGTCGC
>NZ_JBNDHY010000483.1:0-262 GCF_056755315.1 Monashia sp. HAY1-2A | reverse complement strand
ACACTCTCTCCGTCGTCGGCAGCGTCAGATGTGTATAAGAGACAGCCTCGCCACCTCGGCAGCCGCACCGGCGCCCGCAGAGACAGCCGGCGAGGCCGCGGCAGCGCACGGCACCACGCACGAGGCAGCGCACGACACCGCCCACGACCTGTCTCTTATACACATCTCCGAGCCCACGAGACGCGTAGTAATCTGGGGGGGGGGATTTTTTTTTTGGGGAGGGGGGGGGGGGGGGGGGGGGGGGGGGGGGGGGGGGGGGGGG
>NZ_JBNDHY010000482.1:0-263 GCF_056755315.1 Monashia sp. HAY1-2A | reverse complement strand
GTACACGACGATGCGGATCCCCGACGTGCGCGTGCACGCGCGCTCGCGCAGCACGTTGCGCCTGTCGCTGGCGCAGACCGCCAACTGGTACGACTACGCGGCGCGTGTCAACGGCATGCCGGGCTGGCTGCGGCGCTTCGCCGGCCACCTGGAAAACGGCCTGCCGTCGATCAGCGATCCGGCGATGCGGGGCGCGGCGCAACTCGACCAGTATCGTATCGTTTGATCAGGAGATGTCCATGCATGTTCGCTTCCTCATGGCC
>NZ_JBNDHY010000481.1:0-263 GCF_056755315.1 Monashia sp. HAY1-2A | reverse complement strand
ATTCCGAGGCCCATGCGCTGATTGACGCGGCCGTGGAGCTGGATGCGGCTGCCTTGGTCATCGGCGCCACGAACGGCGGCCTGTTCAAACGGTTCACCATTGGTTCCGTCGCGGGCTCGCTGCTCCATTCGTCGCCGGTCCCGGTGGCCCTGGCCCCCCCCGGCTACCAGCGGACGGACGCGATCACCCGGCTCAGCTGCGGTTTCGGGACGCGCCCCGGCGCAGACGAACTGCTCGACGTCGCCGTCGAGTCCGCACGCGAC
>NZ_JBNDHY010000480.1:0-263 GCF_056755315.1 Monashia sp. HAY1-2A | reverse complement strand
GAGGAGTACAGGGGCGCAGCCGGACCCCGCCTGTCGGACCAGTTACCCGCCGCCACCATGCCCATCACGCCCGTTGCCAAGGGTCCGGCGAATGCCAGCGCGTAAAGGCTGGCTCCGTCCAGGTCCCGGCTCACCAGCGGCATGATGGTTGTCACTGCGAGGGACTCGAAAGCGCTGAGGAATACCAGAGCGCAGGCCCCCACGGTGGCAAGGAGGTATGGGCGGCCCAGAATCCCGGCCGTTGAGGTGTCAGAGGTCATGGA
>NZ_JBNDHY010000479.1:0-263 GCF_056755315.1 Monashia sp. HAY1-2A | reverse complement strand
ACACTAAGTGTTTCATGTTTTTCAATTTTACTTTATATAATTAAATTTCTGTTTTGTTTTTCCAAAAGCATATTTGCACCTTCAATACCTTGTAATCCTCCGGTATGAAAACACAGAATTTTGCTATTTTCAGGAAAATATTCTTCATTTATCATCTCAAAAATCTTCTGCATCATTTTTCCTGTATAGATCGGCTCCAGCGGAATTCCGTAATGTTCTTTAAAATCATTGATAAAACGGATATTCTCATCATTTATTTTACC
>NZ_JBNDHY010000478.1:0-263 GCF_056755315.1 Monashia sp. HAY1-2A | reverse complement strand
GTCTTTACCGTGAGCGAGCGTTCCAGCCATTGGCAATTGCAGACCATCGTCAGCCAACTGCGTACCGCGCGGGATCAGTGGCGTACCCAGAATGGCCGGGCCAGCGGCGAGCAGGGCGGTCGCGAGTTGCCGTCCCGCGCGGCGATGGCCGAGATTCTCGAGGCGCTGTGTGGCGCGTTGTTCCCGATGCGACTGGGGCCGGTGGATCTGCGGGAAGAGAGTGAGGATTTCTATGTCGGCCACACCCTCGATACCTCGTTGAA
>NZ_JBNDHY010000477.1:0-263 GCF_056755315.1 Monashia sp. HAY1-2A | reverse complement strand
ACGGGGACCTTACGTCAGTAGCCGGGAATGGGGATTAGTACGTGAAGATTACAGTGCGGATGGTGATGCATGGAATTATACCACCCATGACGGGGCAGAAGCAAAAACTTATCGTTGGGGAGAAGAAGGCATCTGCGGAATATGTGATGATGTTCAGAAGCTGGTATTCTCGGTAGGATTCTGGAACAAAAAAGATAAAATGATAAAAGAGCGTTTCTTTGGCCTTACCAACGGACAGGGAAATCATGGTGAAGATGTGAAAG
>NZ_JBNDHY010000476.1:0-264 GCF_056755315.1 Monashia sp. HAY1-2A | reverse complement strand
CACATCAAGCGTGGCGCGCGGCACATGGCGACGATGGTCAGCGATCTGCTGGAACTGGTGCGCAGTCGTCTGGGCCGTAGCCTGCCGATCGAGCCGGCACCGATGGATCTGGCCGTTGCGGCGCGAGCGGCGATCGCCGAAGCCTGCGCCGGTCAACCGCAATCCGATCCCAGGCTCACCGTGCACGGTGACACCAGCGGCGTGTGGGACGCCGGACGGATCGACCAGTTATTGCAAAACCTGATCGGCAATGCCTTGCAGCAC
>NZ_JBNDHY010000475.1:0-264 GCF_056755315.1 Monashia sp. HAY1-2A | reverse complement strand
ATCTGGGGCTGGGCCGTGCGCCGGGTACCGATCAGCGCACCATGATTGCCCTGCGCCGCCATCTTTCCGGTGAAATCGATAACTTCCCGCAGGATGTGCAGGAATTGCAGATGTACTTCGGTGATGTTCAGCCTCAGCAGCCGGTTCAGGCCGTGCCCGGCCAGAGTTTGCATGTGCCGATCTGGTTACTCGGCTCCAGCCTGTACAGCGCTCAACTGGCGGCGGCCCTCGGCCTGCCATTTGCCTTCGCCTCACATTTCGCAC
>NZ_JBNDHY010000474.1:0-264 GCF_056755315.1 Monashia sp. HAY1-2A | reverse complement strand
ACACAAAATCGATGCGCCTCGAACGCCGGATTTCTGCCATTTATAAAGACTTGCCCGGCGGACAGGTGCTCGGCCCGACTTACGATTACACCCACCGTCTGCTGGATTTCGCGCTGCTGGCCGAAGGTGAAGCGCCGTTCACACCCATAGCCGATGAACCCCAGCCGGAAGAGTGCGGCCATGTGTTTGATTTGCTGACGAATCAGCAGCTGGCAGTTCGTGAAGAAGATGACGGCACGGAGCCGGAAGATATCACCCGTACGC
>NZ_JBNDHY010000473.1:0-264 GCF_056755315.1 Monashia sp. HAY1-2A | reverse complement strand
CTACCGACGCTTGGCCACAAATGGATGCGGCTAAGCTGCGTTCCCTTGACTGCCGCCGCCATCATTTTCCTGTGGCTAAAATCAGTCCCCATGGCACCCGCGCTTGAATGGCTGACATGGATCGGCGCGGAACTTTCGCCCCTCGTACCATTCGTCATGCTCGTCGGATATGCTTCGTCAGGCTTGCGAGGAGCCCCCTGGCGCCTGCTACAACTCCCGCCCATCGTCGCCATCGGACGCGTCAGCTACGGCGTTTACCTTTTC
>NZ_JBNDHY010000472.1:0-264 GCF_056755315.1 Monashia sp. HAY1-2A | reverse complement strand
ATCCATGACTGGGTCTACGAAAACCGGGCCATCTACCTGACCGAGCTGAACAAGCTCGGCGCACAGGTGCAGCTCCTGGATCCCCACCGGATCTACGTCAACGGACCCACCAAGTGGCGTGCCGCGGAAGTCGGTTGCCCTCCGGCCCTGCGTCCGGCTGCCTGCCTTCTCCTGGCGATGCTTGCGGCCAGGGGTACGTCCGAGTTGCGCAACATCTACTTGATCGAGCGCGGTTACGAGGACCTGGCCGAGCGGCTGAACACC
>NZ_JBNDHY010000471.1:0-264 GCF_056755315.1 Monashia sp. HAY1-2A | reverse complement strand
CATCAGGGCATTATCGGCGCCATTGCCGGTCAGCTTGTCGGCGAAGCGCGAACCCGACACGTCCTCGATGCTGACGAGCGTATCCGTGTTGCCCCAGTTGTCGGTGGCGACGCCGGTGGCCAGGTTGACTTTCACGCCCACGCCCGTGATCGGGAGTGCGCCGTAGTCGTTGGTGTACGAGACGAGGTCGCGGCCATCGCCGCCGTCGATCGTGTCGTTGCCGGTCCCGCCCGAGAACGCGTCGACGCCGCTGCCGCCCTGCAG
>NZ_JBNDHY010000470.1:0-264 GCF_056755315.1 Monashia sp. HAY1-2A | reverse complement strand
CCTGGATACGAAGGCTCAGCTGCACCTTCTGGACGGATAGCTGCGGGTAAATTGGGGTTCATGATCCGGATAGAAGCAGACGATCCCGCACGCCCAGACGTCCATGCCCTCCTGAGCGAGCACTTGGCCGACATGTTCGCCACCTCTCCGGCAGAGATCGTTCACGCGTTGGATCACTCGGCCTTGTCCCACGAATCAATCACGTTCTGGACGGCCCGCGAGGACGGGATCCTGTTGGGCTGCGGCGCGTTGAAGGCGCTGTCC
>NZ_JBNDHY010000469.1:0-264 GCF_056755315.1 Monashia sp. HAY1-2A | reverse complement strand
GGGGGAGACTGCCGCCTTTTCCGCCGCCACCGGCTATATGCCAACCCGGCTCTCGGCAGACATGTCCTCTGTCCTCGCGGCAACTCCGCAGATCAAGACAGCCATGGACCAGCTCGCTGCCACCAAGGTCCAGGACAACGCCCGCGTGTTCCTGCCGGGCGCAGACCAGGAAATGGCCAAGTCCGCAGCCAAAATCCTCACGCAGCAAGGCGACGTGCAGGCGACCATGACCGAGCTGAAGAAGACGCTCGAGGGCATCTACAC
>NZ_JBNDHY010000468.1:0-264 GCF_056755315.1 Monashia sp. HAY1-2A | reverse complement strand
ATTTTAAAGCGACCTCGCGCGCCAAAATTAATCGATAAACATAACATCGATTTGCGGTCGTACGGGGTTACGAGGGCGTTACCCAAAGGGTTGAGCGCCGAAACGGCAACAAAAACAAATGGCTCGTTCGTTCATAATTGTTCGTTATGCACCGGAAGCGAATTCATATGCTTGCGGTTCGTGTCCCTTCAAGAGCGAGCGTTGCAGAAATGTCGGAAAACTGATGGGCGCCGGTTCATCTCTTTACGGCGTCCCTTTTAAGGG
>NZ_JBNDHY010000467.1:0-264 GCF_056755315.1 Monashia sp. HAY1-2A | reverse complement strand
GTATAAAAAACACGTTGGTGGAATTTTTCCTGAACTTCCGGCGACAGGGTAAACATGATGTAGCAGACAATGGCCAGCGTTACAGAGATGGAAAGAGCAATATCGGCAAACTGTACATTGTATCCGTCCAGCGCTCTTCTCGTTTTCCCCGAAACCTGTGCATTGATAAGTTCTCCTCTCCTTTTACCGATTGCCAGTACTAAAGCCAGAACAAAAGTAAGTAAAATAGCCCATTGAGAAATAGTAATGCCCGTTATATACCCC
>NZ_JBNDHY010000466.1:0-264 GCF_056755315.1 Monashia sp. HAY1-2A | reverse complement strand
TCTGGGTCCGGGGTCCACGTCACCGCGGCCATCCCGTACCGGGTGTCGTTGGCCAGGCGCACGGCCTCGATTTCGGTGTCGAACGGGATGAGCGCGGCGAAGGGTCCGAAGACCTCCTCGCGTACGGTGCGGTGGCTGTTGTCCAGGCCGGTCCACAGCGTCGGTTCGATCCACGCGCCGGCATCCAGGGCGCCTCCCAGCGATGGGACGCCGCCACCGGCGAGCACGCTCGCTCCTTCGTTCTGGGCCAGCTTCAGGTACGAC
>NZ_JBNDHY010000465.1:0-264 GCF_056755315.1 Monashia sp. HAY1-2A | reverse complement strand
CCCCCCCCCCCCCCCCCCCCCCCCCCCCCCCCCCCCCCCCCCTCTCCAACAAAAACCCCCCCCCCCCCAGATTACTACGCGTCTCGTGGGCTCGGAGATGTGTATAAGAGACAGCCCTTGACGCTCTCACCGGTGTCGGGCGGTCCGAACATCGCCAGCGCCGGCCACCACCAGCGGCAGGGTTTCGAGATCCTGTGGACCCTCATGCGTGGCACCCTGTCTCTTATACACATCTCCGAGCCCACGAGACGCGTAATAATCTGG
>NZ_JBNDHY010000464.1:0-240 GCF_056755315.1 Monashia sp. HAY1-2A | reverse complement strand
CCCCCCCCCCCCCCCCCCCCCCCCCCCCCCCCCCCCCCCCCCTTTTCAAAAAAAAAACCCCCCCCCCCAGATTACTACGCGTCTCGTGGGCTCGGAGATGTGTATAAGAGACAGCAGCAGGACGGCCCGCGCCCCACCCTCGGTCGCCGTGGCGAATGCCCTTGCGAGGGCCACCGGCTCGACCTCGACACCCTCGCAAGGGCCTGTCTCTTATACACATCTGACGCTGCCGACGACGGA
>NZ_JBNDHY010000463.1:0-265 GCF_056755315.1 Monashia sp. HAY1-2A | reverse complement strand
GTTCCCGTCGGTGCTCATACCCCCACGATACGCACGGCGGCGGCGCGCTGGTAGGCTGGGCAAGGTTGCCCGGATTCTGTCCGCGGCATCCGCTCAATTCAAAACTGAGCTCATGGAGCAGGCCGGCAGGAAGCTGGTCCCCTGTGGTGGGTTCCCATCTGACGATGGTGATCTTCGACTGGTGACCAGCGCAGGCGGTCACGCGACACGTCTTCCCGACGTGCGGCGCGCCCATACTGCCTGTTCCTGCTCCTTCGCATGATCT
>NZ_JBNDHY010000462.1:0-265 GCF_056755315.1 Monashia sp. HAY1-2A | reverse complement strand
GTACAAGTTTTACCTATGGAGAGGTTGAAGATTATGCGGTAAAATTAATTCAGCCCATAGCTTGTACAAGTAATGCTCCGTTAAACCTTACAGTGACCAACCTTACAGCAACATCTGCTTATGTAATGTGGGATCCTGCTGTAGGAGCTACGTATATATTACAATACAGACCTTTAGGTTCTACAACATGGACGACTGTTCCGTTGACATCAAATGCTTATACAATCAATGGATTATCAGAGCAATCGTCATATGAAGTTCAGGT
>NZ_JBNDHY010000461.1:0-265 GCF_056755315.1 Monashia sp. HAY1-2A | reverse complement strand
CAATGACCCCGACGAGGCCGCAGATGAAACAGAAGCCCTTCCTGACCCTGGACGACGTCAAGCGCATCGCCGCCGCCGCGGAAGCTGAAGCCGTCAAGAACAACTGGCCCGTGACCATCGCGATCGTCGACGACGGTGGTCATCTGCTGTGGCTGCAACGCCTGGACAACGCCGCAGCCACGTCGGCCGTGATCGCCCCCGCGAAGGCCAAGACGGCCGCGCTCGGACGCCGCGAATCCAAGGTCTACGAGGACATCGTCAACAA
>NZ_JBNDHY010000460.1:0-265 GCF_056755315.1 Monashia sp. HAY1-2A | reverse complement strand
ACTATAGGCTCAGTTGCCTTTATTCAGGCACAGAATACCGATTCCTTACAAATAAAGGAAATTGAAGCTGTTAACTTTACCAAGAGACTTCCTGTTGCTAAAGAGATTATTAATGTTCAAAGAGATTTAGACAGCAAAAATCTAGGACAGGATCTTCCGATTCTTCTTAAAAACCAAACCTCCACTATTTCAACTTCTGATGCGGGAAATGGTGTAGGCTATACCGGTTTCAGAATTCGTGGTGTCTCAGGGAGCGGCATCAATG
>NZ_JBNDHY010000459.1:0-265 GCF_056755315.1 Monashia sp. HAY1-2A | reverse complement strand
AGGTAGTTGTAGCCCGGCAGCAGGCCTTTCCAGTTGCCCAGGCCCGGGTACAGCACCAGGTAACCGAGGGCGAACACGATGGTGCCCACGAACAGCATGAACCACCATTTCGGCAGCGGGTTGTCGTACTCCTCGATCCCGTCGAAGGAGTGGCCCACCGTCTCGTCCGTCTGTTCGCTGCGCTGGCCCTTGCGGGTCGACAGCAGCAGCCAGGTCAGGGAAAAGATCGTACCGAGACTGAGGACTGTGACGTACAGACTCCAGA
>NZ_JBNDHY010000458.1:0-265 GCF_056755315.1 Monashia sp. HAY1-2A | reverse complement strand
ACCCACCACCTCGCCGTCGTGGATCTCCAGGCCACCGACCTGAATCAGGTAAGTGTTCACGGCAGTATCGAAAAAGCTGTAGTAGGTGACGTTGTTGATGTGGCCATAAGCATCGTTATCGTGCCAGCGGGTGGTGATCGGCTGGAAATGCGGGTAATCGACGCGTTGCGCCATGGTGCTGGACATCGGTATCGACTCCTTGAGTTATCTGTCCAGTCTAAAGGTAAAAACCTTTGCCTCGCGCCGCCAGCTCGCCAATCAGTGG
>NZ_JBNDHY010000457.1:0-265 GCF_056755315.1 Monashia sp. HAY1-2A | reverse complement strand
CTGGGGGACTGGAAGCGCAGCGACCGCATCGTCCTCGTCGCCAATCCCGCGTCGACGTCCGTCTTTCACTCCAGCGTGGCGACGGACCCGGCCGCCGATCCCGCCGACCGCGCCATCGCCCGCGCGCTCGAAGGCCAGAAGCTGCCGCGCGTGGACAAGGTCGACATCAAGATCGCGGAAGAATTCCAGGGCCGCATGCTGGGCTTCCTGAACGGCGAATACGACTACCTGGAGCAGGTGCCGGAATCGATGACAGACATGGTCA
>NZ_JBNDHY010000456.1:0-265 GCF_056755315.1 Monashia sp. HAY1-2A | reverse complement strand
CAGTTGAAGCAGTCTGTCTCCGCCGTGGGTTTTACCAGTGCCTGCTGCGTGTCGCCGTCCGGCGTGCCGGTGGGTTGCGGCACGGCGCATGCCGTCTCGGGCACGCTGCCGATGTCGTACACGGGCAGCAGGTGGATGTCCGTCAGGCCGCTGCGCGCCAGTGCCGCGAGATGCTTCATGCCGTCCGAACCGGCATCGGTGAACGCGAGGTATTTGCCGCGATGCGCGACCGGCACGCTGGCGTCGTCGCGCGAAAAGTCGCGCA
>NZ_JBNDHY010000455.1:0-265 GCF_056755315.1 Monashia sp. HAY1-2A | reverse complement strand
AATCATCAGATGCTCGTGTTGTTACTGTTTCAAGTGTAGCAAATCGTGCAGGAGCAATCAATTTTGATGACGTTCAGTCAAAATCTTCATATAATCCGATGAAATCATACAGCCAGGCAAAACTTGCAAACCTAATGTTTGCTCTAGAACTTCAGCGGCAAAGTGAAAAGCACGGTTGGGGCATTAAGAGTATGGCTTCTCATCCAGGTGTTTCCAGAACAAATCTGCTTATAACCGGTGCAGGGCGATGGAGCGGTCCAGGAAT
>NZ_JBNDHY010000454.1:0-238 GCF_056755315.1 Monashia sp. HAY1-2A | reverse complement strand
CCCCCCCCCCCCCCCCCCCCCCCCCCCCCCCCCCCCCCCCCCCCCCCCCCAACCAAAAAGCCCCCCCCCCAAATTACTACGCGTCTCGTGGGCTCGGAGATGTGTATAAGAGACAGGTCCGGGGGTTGCCCGATCCGGACAGTCTGGCATGTACCGGCCTCGTGCCCAAGGGCGGACGCCGACGTGTGAGCACCGTCTCAGCTGTCTCTTATACACATCTGACGCTGCCGACGACGGA
>NZ_JBNDHY010000452.1:0-266 GCF_056755315.1 Monashia sp. HAY1-2A | reverse complement strand
CATCATGGACACAGCAGAAGAAAGGACCCTGCAGTCTCTTCATGTCAGCGCCCGCCCGCACCAGCCTCGATTTGCAGCAAATGGCGACAGCTCCCACCCAAGTCGGTAGGCCAGCTACCAATAAGGCTGGAAGATGACCGGAGCCGCGCGAGCTCCGCCCCGCGGATGTGCTACTCGATGGCCTTGAGCATGTCCTCGACAACCTTCTTCGCGTCACCGAAGACCATCATGGTCTTGTCCATGTAGAACAGCTCGTTGTCCAGGCC
>NZ_JBNDHY010000451.1:0-266 GCF_056755315.1 Monashia sp. HAY1-2A | reverse complement strand
TCATTGGGTTTGGTAGCGTCTGCATTCGGATCTGTGCTTACACTTGATGAAGCATCAGTCACGGTGGTCGCTGCTGCTGCATCTACAGTTGCCGTTGCTGCCGTATTCTGGTCCTGGGCAGTTGTTGTTGCGTTTGTTCCCGAACGTGCAGCTGCCTGTGGATCCTGTTGTGTCTGAGTTGTCGATGGGTTACTAGAATTTTGATTTTGAGACGGGTTCTGTGTTGTTGCCGTCTGAGCCGATGCTGCGATTACTCCGACTAGTGT
>NZ_JBNDHY010000450.1:0-266 GCF_056755315.1 Monashia sp. HAY1-2A | reverse complement strand
AAGTAGTTCTGCGCAAACCCGTTGCTCTCACTGCCGATGGCTAACTGCGCATCGCGGGTGTTGTAGCTGCCGTAGCCGAACCGGCCATCTGTGTAGTTGCCGCCCTGGCGCGTGCCGAAGTTCACGTTGCCGCCAATGTTGTGCAGGCCATAACGCGGGTCGTTGGTGCCACGCACCACTTCGATGAAACTGATTTCCAGCGGGAACAGCATGTCGATGAAGCGCTGGTTGCCGCTGTGGACGTTGCTGGGCACGCCGTCGATCAG
>NZ_JBNDHY010000449.1:0-266 GCF_056755315.1 Monashia sp. HAY1-2A | reverse complement strand
CCTAAGGCGGCGGCAGGAGGAGGCGAGACATGCTTCTCTTCAGGAGCGCGCCGCAGCTGAGATCACCCGCTTCGCAGGGTCGATGACTTTCGTCTACATCCACGCGATCGTCTTCGGCGCCTGGATTTTAGTCAACGTCGGGCTGCTGCCGGTCCTGCCAGCATTCGACCCATCCCTCGTGATCCTCGCGATGGTAGCATCCGTCGAGGCGATTTTCATCTCGACCTTTGTCATGATCAGCCAGAATCGGATGGCGGAGACAGACG
>NZ_JBNDHY010000448.1:0-266 GCF_056755315.1 Monashia sp. HAY1-2A | reverse complement strand
GAGATCTACACTCTCTCCGTCGTCGGCAGCGTCAGATGTGTATAAGAGACAGGGCCGTGCTCCGCGTGCCGCACGTCGACGACGCCGGCTCGCAGCGCCCGGGCCGCGAGCGTCGGCGGCCTGCCACACCAGCGCGTAGGCGTCCTCGACCTGTCTCTTATACACATCTCCGAGCCCACGAGACGCGTAGTAATCTGGGGGGGGGGGGTTTGTGTTGGGGGGAGGGGGGGGGGGGGGGGGGGGGGGGGGGGGGGGGGGGGGGGGGG
>NZ_JBNDHY010000447.1:0-267 GCF_056755315.1 Monashia sp. HAY1-2A | reverse complement strand
CCTCTTGGCGGTGAAACAACCCGCTATCCTAAGCCATCGTGCCGGCCGGCGCAGCGCGCAGCGCGCGCATAGGCGTGAACAGCCAGGCCAGCAGCGCGGCGCCCACGAGGAACAGGCCAGAGCCGCCGAACAGGGTCGCCAGGGAGACGCGGCTGGCGATCCAGCCGGCCGCGACGGCCGCCAGCGGCGCCAGGCCCATGAAGATGAACATGAACAGGCTCATCGTCCGGCCCAGCAGTTCGCGCGGCACGCGCTGCTGGATCCACG
>NZ_JBNDHY010000446.1:0-267 GCF_056755315.1 Monashia sp. HAY1-2A | reverse complement strand
AGCCCGATGACCGGCATCGATCTCGTGGCCGAGCCGGATCGGGCGATGGAGATGGCAACGGCCGTGAAGATCCTGATCGAAGGCATGGTGGCCGGGAGTTTCACCGGACACAAGCTCGTCGATCACCTGAACGCCGACAAGGAGGACTGGGTGAATGCCCGGCGCATCGTCAACGGCACGGACCGGGCGGAAAAGCTCGCCGAATACGGCAAGACGTTCTACGCGACATTGCGCCCCGAGGCGGCGCCAGGAGCCTGGCAGCGGTTG
>NZ_JBNDHY010000445.1:0-267 GCF_056755315.1 Monashia sp. HAY1-2A | reverse complement strand
CCATAGACCTTTGGCGCGCGGCTGCGGTCAATGCCAGTGCCTCTTGATAAAAGGAACCCCACCATGCCCGCCCAAGAACTGCAAAAACAACTCGACACCCTGCGCGAGCAACTGGAGCAGAATCCGCCGCTAACCGAAGCCGAGCGTGAAGATCTGCATGCGCTGATGGCGCAGATCGAATCGGAAATCGAACTGGAAAGCGTCACACAGGAAACCAGCATCGCAGACGGTGTGAACCTGGCGGTGGAACGCTTCGAAGTGGAACAC
>NZ_JBNDHY010000444.1:0-267 GCF_056755315.1 Monashia sp. HAY1-2A | reverse complement strand
ACCCTGCATCATCCGGTTAACAAACTGAATGCGCTTTTTCTGATTACTGCAATGGGTCTCAACAATGGCGGCCCCTGTTGCCCGTCAAACTGAGCGTCTGGCGAGAAAAGCGCAAGGACAAACTTTAAGCTTAGTGCATTTTTACGAGACGTCTTCCATGAATGAAAAGTAATCAATGTAACCACTAATTTTTGGTCGTGATCCGCGTTTAGTCGTGGCAGGGTTATCTATACTGGTCAGCGGGAAAACCAGATGCTGATATTTCCC
>NZ_JBNDHY010000443.1:0-268 GCF_056755315.1 Monashia sp. HAY1-2A | reverse complement strand
GAAGTGATCGTAGATTTCCTCGGTGGCGATCCTGACAAGCCGCTTATTGTTGGCCAGGTCTACAACGGCGCGGCATTGCCGCCCAAATTCAACCATATCGGCACCCTACCGGAGAACAGATATTTATCCGGTATCAAGAGCAAGGAAGTGCAAGGGGGCCGCCTGAACCAGCTTCGTCTGGACGATACGCCCGAGCAAATCAGCGCACAGCTTGCGAGCGAGCACGGCTACAGCGAGTTGAACCTGGGCTGGCTGACACACCCACGGC
>NZ_JBNDHY010000442.1:0-268 GCF_056755315.1 Monashia sp. HAY1-2A | reverse complement strand
CGACGTCGTCGCACGTGTAGAACGCGGGCAGGTGGCTGCCGTTGTTCACGCTGTAGAAGGCGCGCGCGAAATCGTCCAGCGAGCGCCTGTCGCCCGAGAGTTCGCGGATGTGCGTGTCGACGTCCAGCCAGATCAGCATGCCCTCGACGTAGTAATCCTCGCTGCGCTGCCAGTTCGGCCAGCCCAGGCCGCGGCACGCATTGAGGATCGGGTCGTAGACCGTGTCCTGCACGGCGCGCCACGCACGGCCCGCGACGCTGTCGTAGCG
>NZ_JBNDHY010000441.1:0-268 GCF_056755315.1 Monashia sp. HAY1-2A | reverse complement strand
ATGGTACTCAGTGCCACGGCGAGGAATCCGGCGTTTGAAAACGCGCTGAGCACCCGGGTGATGAGGAGCAACGGGAACGCGGACGTCATCGCTGCGATGACGTGGCATCCCGCGAACACAACAAGGCAGACGATGAGCGCGACCCTGGGCGGCCAGCGCCGGGCAAAGGCCGCCATGACCGGCGCGCCGATGACCATGCCGGCCGCGAAAGCTGACGTCAGCAGGCCCGCCGTGCCGATAGAGACGTCAAGTTCGGTCGCAATCGCAG
>NZ_JBNDHY010000440.1:0-241 GCF_056755315.1 Monashia sp. HAY1-2A | reverse complement strand
CCCCCCCCCCCCCCCCCCCCCCCCCCCCCCCCCCCCCCCCCCCCCCCCCCTCCAACCAACACCCCCCCCCCCCAGATTACTACGCGTCTCGTGGGCTCGGAGATGTGTATAAGAGACAGATGCTCGACCTCGCGGCCAACGGGTCGAAGATCCTGCACCTGCGCTGCGGTCGTGGGCGATGCCGGCGATGATCGGAGCTTCCACCTGTCTCTTATACACATCTGACGCTGCCGACGACGGA
>NZ_JBNDHY010000439.1:0-268 GCF_056755315.1 Monashia sp. HAY1-2A | reverse complement strand
CCCCCCCCCCCCCCCCCCCCCCCCCCCCCCCCCCCCTCTCCCAAAAAAAACCCCCCCCCCCCCGATTACTACGCGTCTCGTGGGCTCGGAGATGTGTATAAGAGACAGGTTCCGGCCCATGCCTCCCCTGCGGCCAACCAGAGCTGCCGTTCGATGTGACGTCGCTGTTTGAGCGCCTGGCAGATCTCGGGTAGCGGGAGTGGCGCGTCGGATGCCGGCGTCTTCGTGCGGCGGCGCACCAGTTCGCCTTCGATCCTTTGCACTTGCC
>NZ_JBNDHY010000438.1:0-268 GCF_056755315.1 Monashia sp. HAY1-2A | reverse complement strand
GTCCCTGCCGCCCGGGGTCTCGGACGTCATCGCCGTGCTGCGCTCGAGCGGTCCGACAGGCGCACGGCGACCATCGCCGGCCTCGCCCTGGGCGGCCTGGCGATGCCACCGAGCGTTGCCGCGGTCGTCGGGTCCACGACACACAGCGTACGCACTGTCTCTTATACACATCTCCGAGCCCACGAGACGCGTAGTAATCTGGGGGGGGGTTCCGGTTTTGGGGGGGGGGGGGGGGGGGGGGGGGGGGGGGGGGGGGGGGGGGGGGGGG
>NZ_JBNDHY010000437.1:0-269 GCF_056755315.1 Monashia sp. HAY1-2A | reverse complement strand
ATCCCAAACATCCGGCGTGCCGTCGAGAAGCGGCCAGTGATCGCGATAGGTCCTGTCGTTGGCGACGCCATATATCTGCACGCGCTGGCCGAGAACCTCGCCGTCCACATTCCAGATCGGAAGAATGGCATCGACGTGCTGCGGAAGCCACATTCGCAGCCTTGCCGCCTCGTCTTCGCTCCGCGCCGTCACGTAAAGCTCGGAAGCGAGCCGCTGGTCGAGCCATCCGACAAAGGTCGCCCGGAAGCTCGATACCATGGTTCCGACAC
>NZ_JBNDHY010000436.1:0-269 GCF_056755315.1 Monashia sp. HAY1-2A | reverse complement strand
GATCATGAGCGCCCGGATGCGCGAACAGAATTTTTTTGGCGCCAGCCGCAAGCTGGGCTTCACCGTCTGCACGGCTGCCATAAACGCCAGTGCAATCAAGCACGACGTCAATGCTCAGTTCGCCCCACGGCAACTGGCTGGCATCAGACTGATGAAGTAAACGGATGGAGTCATCGCCGACGTAAAGGTTTTCACCTTCCTGGCGGACATCCCAGGCAAAGCGCCCGTGGCTGGAGTCGTATTTAAGCAGATGTGCCATGCCTTCAGGA
>NZ_JBNDHY010000435.1:0-269 GCF_056755315.1 Monashia sp. HAY1-2A | reverse complement strand
GGTGTACTCCACGAACGTTCCAAAAGCCTTGGGGCCTGGAGACCTGTGCCAAAGAGACGCCAAAAGGTGGGTCTTGCCCACGCCGAAGCCGCCGTCGAGGTAGATCCCGGCCCTGGTGGCCGGCGCCTTCTTGGCGAAAAGCTTCTTGAAGAGTCCGGCATCGTTGCCGTTGCCCACGCCATCGGCAAATGCCGACAGGAGTTTCACAGCGTTGGCCTGGCTGGGCTGCGAAGGATCCGGCCTGTAACTGTCGAACGACACCTCTCCGA
>NZ_JBNDHY010000434.1:0-269 GCF_056755315.1 Monashia sp. HAY1-2A | reverse complement strand
CATGTAGAGCATGCCCTCGACGCCATTGATCTGCTCTTCGAGCGGCGTCGCCACCGTTTCGGCGATGACGGACGGGTTGGCGCCGGGATAGGTGGCGTGCACGACGACGGAAGGCGGCACGACTTCCGGATATTCCGAAATCGGCAGCGCCCTGAGGCCGATCAGGCCGGCGACGACGATGAGGACCGAAAGAACACCGGCAAACACCGGGCGGTCGACAAAGAATCTGGAGATGTTCATATCAAAGCCCTCTCCGGGGTGAACATGGA
>NZ_JBNDHY010000433.1:0-242 GCF_056755315.1 Monashia sp. HAY1-2A | reverse complement strand
CCCCCCCCCCCCCCCCCCCCCCCCCCCTCCCTAAAACAAAACACCCCCCCCCCAGATTACTACGCGTCTCGTGGGCTCGGAGATGTGTATAAGAGACAGGTGTACGACTACGGCGAGGAGGACGACGTCTCCTACCTCGTCATGGAGCTCGTCCCGGGACGCACCCTCGGCGGTGACGATGATGTTGGCCGGCTTGACGTCACGGCTGTCTCTTATACACATCTGACGCTGCCGACGACGGA
>NZ_JBNDHY010000432.1:0-270 GCF_056755315.1 Monashia sp. HAY1-2A | reverse complement strand
CAGGATCACTCATTGATCACACCCGAGGGCGTTCGGGAAAACTATGACCGCGCGGCGCCAGGATGGTGTGCCTCATCGCTGGCATTAACAGGAATACTGCGCGCGGCCGTATCGATAACCAATCGGTTCCAGTCTGCTAGCGTACCGAGAAAAAGGACCCTGGGGCAGCTTGGCTAACCAAGGTGGAATCGCGCGGCTTTCCGTATGAGGTAACGGAAAAGGGACCGGAAGAGATCGACCACGCGATCCCGACCCCTCCAACCCTTAAGA
>NZ_JBNDHY010000431.1:0-270 GCF_056755315.1 Monashia sp. HAY1-2A | reverse complement strand
CTCCTTGCTGTAGCAATGGCCCCAGTCGCCGACGATCAGTTTCGTCGGCTGCGTCAGGTTGGCCAGCGTGATGAACGCCTGGGCCCGGAAGCCGTCCTGCCAGCCGGCCTGGATGTAGACCGGCACACCGGATTTGCGCACCGTGGCGCCATACGTGGCGATGCTGCCCTCCTCCCAGAACGGCGTGCCGGTCAGCGGCGAAACGTCGCCGCGGTTCGGCATGCCCGACCACAGGTCCAGCAGCGGCGTGTTGCGCGCATGGTCCTGGAC
>NZ_JBNDHY010000430.1:0-270 GCF_056755315.1 Monashia sp. HAY1-2A | reverse complement strand
ACCAGCGGGTTTTCAGCCTCGGCCGAGCGGCGAGCTTTCTTGATGGCGGTACGGGATGCCGCAAGGGCGCGCCGGATGCTCTTCTCCGTTGCCTTCACGTAGCCCACCAGGCCCAGCTGCATGAGGGCTTCCCGGCGCAGGATCGCATTGGAGCCGCAGAAGAACGCGGCGTTCCAGCCGTCCTTGCCCTGCTGGATGGGCCCGTAGAACAGGGGAGCCTGGCTGCCCAGGGGATCGTCGGCGGGGACGTTGATGAAGTACTGCGGGGTC
>NZ_JBNDHY010000429.1:0-270 GCF_056755315.1 Monashia sp. HAY1-2A | reverse complement strand
GCCAAGGGGTGCATCAGGTTCAGCGCGTGCGCGCCCAGCGGCGCAGTGTACGAGTTCGAAGCGGCACCCGCGCCCGGTGCGGTCGAGGGCCTGTACCAGATCAGCCAGCAAGGGCAGCTGATGGAAGTTCTGGCGAAAACGCGGGAGGGCAAGGCCCTGACGGCTGACTATGACTTGCTTCTGATCGGACCTCATATCAGCGACTTGGGATCGCACAACAATCTTCCGGTTCCGGATGTCGCGCATGATGTGTTCAAGGCGCGTATCAAC
>NZ_JBNDHY010000428.1:0-270 GCF_056755315.1 Monashia sp. HAY1-2A | reverse complement strand
GATCCTGATCGTCGTCGAAGGCGCTGCCATCGAGCCCGATCGCAAAATGCAGGCCTTTTGTGGCAGCGTCTGCAATTGGCGCTATGCCGGAGCGGAGGCGCAAGTTCGCCGAGGGATTGGACACAAGTTGAACGCCGCGCTCGGCCATCAGTTCGTATTCATCAGGTCTCAGTTGAACGCCATGCGCCACAGCCAAGCGGGGGGAGAGAAAGCCGATCTCGTCAAGATATCGGACGATACCTTGCGGGAAGCGCCGGTCAAGCCAGAGCC
>NZ_JBNDHY010000427.1:0-270 GCF_056755315.1 Monashia sp. HAY1-2A | reverse complement strand
ACCCATCACGCTCACGGTGTGGAGTTGGGACGGCACGGTCAAGGAAGCTGTTCCGGGTTTTGAAAAGCTCCATCCCAACATCACGGTCAACGTAGTGAACGCTGGCTCGTCCACTGACGAGTACACCGCCTTGGATAATGCCATCCAGGCAGGATCAGGGGTGCCGGACATCGCCATGTTCGAGTACTTCTCCCTCCCGCTGTTCGCCATCCCCGGAAAGCTCACTGATCTGTCAGAGTTCGGGGCAAAAGATCTGGCGTCGGACTACGT
>NZ_JBNDHY010000426.1:0-270 GCF_056755315.1 Monashia sp. HAY1-2A | reverse complement strand
AGCTATACCTGGCGCCACCAGCTCCCGGTACTCGCCAAGCAATACCGCGTCATCGCCCCCGATCTGCGCGGCTACGGCGAGACCGACAAACCAGTCGGCGGATATGATAAGCGCAACATGGCGAAGGACCTCCGAGAACTGATGCGGGTACTTGGGATCAATAAGGTTGCCCTGGTCGGCCATGATCGCGGCGCGCGCGTGGCAACCCGCTTCGCCAAGGACCATGCAGAGGCCGTCGACCGGTTGGTCGTCATGGACAATGTACCAACC
>NZ_JBNDHY010000425.1:0-270 GCF_056755315.1 Monashia sp. HAY1-2A | reverse complement strand
GCAGTCGGCGGCGTGCAGCCGCAGTCGGAAACCGTGTGGCGTCAGGCTAACAAGTACAAAGTCCCGCGTCTGGCCTTCGTCAACAAGATGGACCGTACCGGTGCGAACTTCTTCAAGGTGTACGAGCAGATGCGCGCCCGCCTGAAGGCCAACCCGATCCCGCTGCAGATCCCCATCGGCGCCGAAGACAACTTCAAGGGCGTGGTCGACCTGGTCAAGATGAAGGCGATCTACTGGGACGACGCTTCGCAGGGCATGAAGTTCGACTAC
>NZ_JBNDHY010000424.1:0-270 GCF_056755315.1 Monashia sp. HAY1-2A | reverse complement strand
ATGCGCGCACACGCCAGGCGGGCGTTGACGGGCTCGATCGAGAGCCGGGCCTCCATGAGTTCGGCGAAGTCTTCGCGGGTAAAAACCGGAGCTACCCTGTAACCCTTCAGGGCCACACGACGGACCATCCCCGTATGCTCCAAACGAGCCAGCGCCTCACGCACCGGCGTCGGCGAAACGTCCAGTTCGCGCGCCATTCCGTCAATGCTGACGGCAGCCCCTGGCTTCAGCCGGCCATCCATGAGCCATTCAAGCAGGGCTTCATAAACG
>NZ_JBNDHY010000423.1:0-270 GCF_056755315.1 Monashia sp. HAY1-2A | reverse complement strand
CTGGTGGAGATGGAAGAATCCGGGCTGCTCACTGTCCAGCGGAATGGTGAACACTGGGTATCCCTGAGGGATCCCTACGTAGGCGAGGTAGTGCGCAGCTGGCTGAGCACGCGCCGCATGAAGGAACTCAGGACGATGCTGTACGGGCCCAAAGAACCGGAGCTCAGTGGACTGGCTCCCCAGGACCTGTTGAGCTATACGGCGTGGATGCATGCCTGCGAGGACGAGCCGCAGCCATCACCGGCGCTGGCCCTTGCCGCAGGACACGCC
>NZ_JBNDHY010000422.1:0-270 GCF_056755315.1 Monashia sp. HAY1-2A | reverse complement strand
GCCCAGCACGACGTCCTCGACCTCGGCCGGGTCCAAACCGGCCCGGTCAACGGCGGCGGCGATCGCGTGGGCCGCCAGCTCGGGCCCGGTAGAGGATTTCAGCGTCCCTTTATACGCGCGGCCTATGGGCGTTCTCGCCGTCGAAACGACTACTGCCTCCCTCACAGCTGCACTTCCGAGGCCGTGGCTTCCCGCTCGGCGATGGCGATATACCGCCGCGTCTGCTCGAAGGCACTGTTGGTGAGCACTGAACCGGTCATGTCGCTGACC
>NZ_JBNDHY010000421.1:0-270 GCF_056755315.1 Monashia sp. HAY1-2A | reverse complement strand
GCCAGGAGCCCGCGCTCGCTGCCGGTGTTTCGCCGTCGGACCCGTCCTACGGTGTGGAGTCCCAGGAGTCTTGGGGCGTTCTGGGAATCGACGGTTCGGCCACGCCTGTCCCGGCGGAAAAGGGCGACTACCCCCGGTTCTACAGGGAACTTTCCGCCTCGCTCAGGGGCCAGGGCCAGCTGCCCGTCCAAGCTGAGGAAGCGCTGGAAACCCTCAGGATCATCGAAAACATTCACGCCTACGCCTAACGGCGTTTCACCGCATCAACAC
>NZ_JBNDHY010000420.1:0-271 GCF_056755315.1 Monashia sp. HAY1-2A | reverse complement strand
CCTCATGCCGCACCCCGAGCACGCAGTGGAGACCGGCTTCGGTCCGGAGTCGTTGAACGGCGAACCCCGCGACACCGACGGACTGGGCTTCTTCACCTCCGTACTGACCAAGATTGTGGGAGGCGACAAGTGACCACGGAAACCACCAAGAAGTTCAACATCGACACCGTTGAGCACGCTGCCAAGACCCCGGACACGGAACTCCCGTGGGCCGAGCTGGGCCTGAAGCAGAACGAATTCGACGAGATCGTCAAGGTCCTCGGCCGCCGCC
>NZ_JBNDHY010000419.1:0-271 GCF_056755315.1 Monashia sp. HAY1-2A | reverse complement strand
CCAGAAGGTCTACCAGACCCACTTGCAGCGTGAGCGGCAGAAGATCCTTGGGCTGATCGACGACGTCAACAAGAACCGCTTCACGATCTTCCAGTCCTTGACGTTGCTCCGGCAGCTGAGCCTGGATGCGTCGCTGGTGGATTCTTCGCTGTCCGGTGTGCGGTCATCCAAGCTCGACGTGTTGTTCGAGCAACTGGAAGATGTTATTTCCGAAGGCCACCGCACGCTGATCTTCAGCCAGTTCACCGGATTCCTTGGGAAGGTCCGCGAG
>NZ_JBNDHY010000418.1:0-271 GCF_056755315.1 Monashia sp. HAY1-2A | reverse complement strand
CTGCTGAGATATCTGTTACCAGATTGGTGGGTAATTTCGCTCTTTTTATTCTGAGATTGAGTTTTTTAAGCGGAAGCCTGATCTGATCTCCTAAGAGATACAATTCCCGGGTAGTCTGCTTTTGCCGAGTCAACACAGAATTACTAAACTCCTGCTGTTCAACTTCGTCTATTTTTGCGTCAAAAAGGTTTAGGTAAGCCGTTGTGTAATTGTGATCTTCGGCCATGAAATCGTTAAAATCTCTATGGAAACTTTGGTACAAGTCCTTCGC
>NZ_JBNDHY010000417.1:0-271 GCF_056755315.1 Monashia sp. HAY1-2A | reverse complement strand
CCACATGGGCGTCGCCGACCCCTCCCGCAACGCCTGGTGGTGGGACGTGCTGACGCACGGGCGGTCCTCCCGGCACGCGGACGCGTTCGACGTCGACTGGGCGCACGGTTCCGGGCGGCTGCGGCTGCCGATCCTCGGCGCGGAGATCGAGGACGTCCTCGCGGCGGGGGAGCTGACGGTCGACGCCGAGGCGGGCGTCGTGCGCTACTTCGACACCGCCCTGCCCCTGGCCCCGGGTTCGCTCGACGCGGACGCGGACGACATCCGGGGC
>NZ_JBNDHY010000416.1:0-271 GCF_056755315.1 Monashia sp. HAY1-2A | reverse complement strand
GGTCAAGACCTTGCACATCCACGCGCAACTGGTTGATGTATTCCCCCGCCGCTTGCTCGTAGAGGGTGTGGAACAGCAAGCCCTGCTGCATCGGCGACAGTGGGTAGACATCATCGAGCTGACCGGCCGGCACCGGCAGCGCATCCAGTTGCGCCTGAGTCACCCGAGCCAGCGGGAAGTCCGAAGGCGTCGCTTGCGCAATGGGTAGCGTGCAGCAGTGTTCGATCAGCGCCTGCAATTCGCTGGCGTATTGATCGACCAAGTGCTGCAC
>NZ_JBNDHY010000415.1:0-271 GCF_056755315.1 Monashia sp. HAY1-2A | reverse complement strand
AGCTGGGCAGGTTCTTGAGGCCGCCACTGCCGCTTGTTGCCACGGCAACCACCAGGATGGCGGGCATCATGATGAGTGCTTCCAGGATGAACAGCATGGTGGCATCCACCTTGCCGCCAAAGAACGCCATGGTGCAGCCATAGACGGCGGAGATCAGGACGGATATGCCGCCCACAATCAGGCCAATGAGAATCGACGTCCTGGTGCCATCGACAATGAGCGCCATGAGGTCGATGCCGGCCTGGGTGGTGCCCAGGAGGTGGTCGGGCGA
>NZ_JBNDHY010000414.1:0-271 GCF_056755315.1 Monashia sp. HAY1-2A | reverse complement strand
GATCTGGTCCTTGGCCTTCCAGACCTCGCCCATGCCGCCAATCGCAATGCGACTGGTCAGCTGGAACCTGCCGCCGAGTGTGATTCCCGAAGTAGGCCTCACTTATTCAACACCGCCTCAAAAATCTTCTTTGCGTTCGGACTGGTTAGCTGGGCACCGCTGAGTACGTCCACACGTTCCATGACGATGGTGACGGCTACTTGCGGGTCGTTTGCCGGGGCGAACCCGGTAAACCAAGAGTTGTTCAAACCTGAATCACCGAGTTCGGCCG
>NZ_JBNDHY010000413.1:0-237 GCF_056755315.1 Monashia sp. HAY1-2A | reverse complement strand
CCCCCCCCCCCCCCCCCCCCCCCCCCCCCCCCCCCCCCCCCCCCCCCCCCCTCCCCCCAACACACCCCCCCCCCCCAGATTACTACGCGTCTCGTGGGCTCGGAGATGTGTATAAGAGACAGCTGTGGCACCGAGCGTGGCCTCAAGCTGCCGATCGCGGCGATCAACGAGGCCACCGGCCGCGTCGAGATCGAGGACACCTGTCTCTTATACACATCTGACGCTACCGCCGACGGA
>NZ_JBNDHY010000412.1:0-272 GCF_056755315.1 Monashia sp. HAY1-2A | reverse complement strand
CGTCTTCACGCTTGGTGCCGCGCAGCAGGATACCGACGTTGTCGCCGGCTTGACCCTGGTCCAGCAGCTTGCGGAACATTTCCACGCCGGTCACGGTCGTCTTCTGGACTTCGCGGATACCGACGATCTCGATTTCCTCGCCGACCTTGATGATGCCACGCTCGACACGACCCGTCACCACGGTGCCGCGGCCCGAGATCGAGAACACGTCTTCCACCGGCAGCAGGAACGCGCCGTCAACGGCACGGTCAGGCTGGGGGATGTACGTGTCC
>NZ_JBNDHY010000411.1:0-272 GCF_056755315.1 Monashia sp. HAY1-2A | reverse complement strand
CATCTGGGCGCTTCTGAATAAGGGCGGGATTTACAATCATCCTGAGCCACCCTCGATCACTGCAGCTGCCTGATGAATATTATGACCCACAACCAATCTGACCGGCGTAGGCCGGCAGATGCAAGGTGCAACTACAAACGATGAACCCCGGGACGAAATCCCGGAACGAGCGAAGCCGCCAATCTCACTGCACTAAAAGTGCGTGGATGTGATTTAGCTCCGCGTTTCGCGGATCTCATCGAGGCCAGCGGTCATGTACCGCGCTTCAAGGC
>NZ_JBNDHY010000410.1:0-272 GCF_056755315.1 Monashia sp. HAY1-2A | reverse complement strand
GAAGAAGGCGGGCGACGAGGGGATTGTCAGCCGCGTCTCCATTCCCGAACTTGATGGCATCCGGGCGTCCATGGAGGGGAAAGGACCATGGCGGACGCACGCAAGGGTCGCAGGGCAGGAGCGCGACATCCTGGCCTTCACCTACCCGCCCAGCAACGCCCTTCTGGTCCTCACAGATCCGGAGCTTCCCGGGGACGCCGAAGCACTGCGCCTCGCCTCGTACCTTTGGGGCCTCACGGCGGCCCGTATCCAGGAGAAGGTCAGCGACGCAC
>NZ_JBNDHY010000409.1:0-273 GCF_056755315.1 Monashia sp. HAY1-2A | reverse complement strand
GTATGTGACCGAGCTGCTGGAAGACCGCCAGGGCCCGGTGATTGCCGCAACGGACTATGTGCGTGCGTATGCGGACCAGATCCGCGCGTTCGTGCCGGCCACCTTCACCGTGCTGGGCACCGATGGCTTTGGCCGTTCGGATACCTGTGCGAACCTGCGTCGCTTCTTCGAAGTGGACCGGTACTACATCGCGCATGCCGCGATTGCGGCACTGGCCAAGGACGGGAAGATGACCGGGAAGGATGTGGCCCGGGCTATCAAGCAGTACAAGAT
>NZ_JBNDHY010000408.1:0-273 GCF_056755315.1 Monashia sp. HAY1-2A | reverse complement strand
GTGTCCGGCTGGGTGGTGAGGGCCCACAAAACGAAGGCGAAGAACGCGAACACCACCCACACCATCACCACGCCACCGGGCATCTTGAACGCAGACGATTCGTGCAGGTGCGGCCGGCGCTTCCTGAAGGCCAGGTAGCTGGCCAGGATGATCGACCAAACGAACACGAAGCAGACCGCGGACACGGTAGTGACCATGTCGAAGGCCTTGCCGACGTCCTGGCCTGCGTACATGAGCACGACGCCGGACAGCAGCAGGATGCAGGAAAGGAAC
>NZ_JBNDHY010000407.1:0-273 GCF_056755315.1 Monashia sp. HAY1-2A | reverse complement strand
ATTCGATCCTGCGTCGGCTCCGTGAGCCGCTTCTTGAAATTCTGCCTCTTGTAGAAAAAGAGTCAAGCCGGGCTTACTTGAGGACGTAGATGACCAGGAAGAGGCCAATCCAAACAACGTCAACGAAGTGCCAGTAGTACGAGGTGACGATTGCCGACGTCGCTTCAAAGTGTCCGAACTTCTTGGCCGCAAATGCACGACCGATGATGAAGAGGAAAGCGATCAGGCCGCCGATGACGTGGAGGCCGTGGAAGCCCGTGGTCATGTAGAAGG
>NZ_JBNDHY010000406.1:0-273 GCF_056755315.1 Monashia sp. HAY1-2A | reverse complement strand
CTGCCACGCGCCGTCGGGGAGGTGCAGGACGACAGTTGTCGTCGACGGCGTAATTGCGGTTGCGGTGATGTTGTACTTGATCAACGTGAACGCGGCATATGCCTCGGGAAGAGGAACGTCGTGCGTCGTTCCAGCGGGCACAGGGACGGCTCCCGCCACAACGGCTTTCGTTTTCGGTGTCAGGCCCTGGGCGGGCAGCCCCGAAGTCGCGACTCCAGCTAGGGCGAAGACAAGAACTGCGGCGGCTGAAACCACATTCCTACGACGCTGCGA
>NZ_JBNDHY010000405.1:0-273 GCF_056755315.1 Monashia sp. HAY1-2A | reverse complement strand
AAGCATTGCCGTGGTGTCGGGCGGAAACACGGATATAAGCAGCGGTAAGTCCTTCACAGTTTCAGCCCGGGATTCCGTAAGCCTATTTGCGCAGAGTGCAGGAATGCAGCTTTTTGCTGGAAATGGCAAAGTCGATATTCAGGCACAGGCGGATGCACTCGCTGCCTCAGCTCAAAAAGATGTGACTATCACCAGCACAGAAGGCAAAGTGACGGTGAATGCCAGCCAGGAATTGATACTTAACTGCGCGGGTGCCTACATCAAGATCAGCGG
>NZ_JBNDHY010000404.1:0-273 GCF_056755315.1 Monashia sp. HAY1-2A | reverse complement strand
AAAACCCGACCCCCCACATTACTACGCGTCTCGTGGGCTCGGAGATGGGTATAAGAGACAGGTGTCGGGGTCGACGTCGGCGCCGTCGACTGCGGCACCAACTCGATCCGCCTCCTCGTCGCCGACGCGGACGCGGCCCTCAGCCATCGGAGGGCTGCCCCGGGGTCGCCGGGTCCTGCGCCACGCCGCCGAGGACGCGGCTGCCGCCGGCGTGGACCGCCGCGCACGAGGTGGGCGACCACCAGTCCTCGAGCTGGTCGAGCGCCTCGTCAC
>NZ_JBNDHY010000403.1:0-274 GCF_056755315.1 Monashia sp. HAY1-2A | reverse complement strand
CGAATCGACCAGCATCAACATCATCGAACTGGCGGTCGGCTGGCTGATCCAGTATTTCCCGGACCGCGACTGCAATCCGGAACTCGCCGACGAATTCAACCGCCTCGTCGCGCAGCGCTACGAATTCGTGCGCGACTTCATCGTCCTGCACTACAAGCTGACGAACCGCAGCGATTCCGAGTTCTGGCGCTATTGCGCCAGCATGCCCATCCCCGACACGCTGCAGCACCAGATCGACCTGTTCCGCACGTCCGGCCGCATCACCATCTACGAC
>NZ_JBNDHY010000402.1:0-274 GCF_056755315.1 Monashia sp. HAY1-2A | reverse complement strand
GCGTTTCGACGGCGTGGAATCCCGCTACAAGGTGTGGCTCAACGGAACCGAGGTCGGTGTTGGCACAGGCAGCCGGCTGGCGCAGGAATTTGATGTGACCGAGGCGCTCCGCCCGGGAAGCAACCTACTGGCCGTCCGTGTCCACCAGTGGTCGGCGTCGAGCTATGTTGAGGATCAGGACCAGTGGTGGATGCCGGGCATCTTCCGCGATGTGACGCTCCAGTCGCGGGCACGAACCGGACTGGACGACGTCTGGTTGCGGACGTCCTTCACC
>NZ_JBNDHY010000401.1:0-274 GCF_056755315.1 Monashia sp. HAY1-2A | reverse complement strand
GGCATCAACGTCGACAAGACCCCGCCGAACCTGCGCGCCGCTCCGACCACGACCCCAAACGGGAACGGCTGGTACAACACGAACGTCACGCAGACATGGTCCGCTGACGACGCGCTCTCCGGCCTCGCCGGTGACAAGCCCGCCGACTCGGTCCTGTCGAACGAGGGTGAGGGCCAGACCGCCTCCGCGTCCGTCTCGGACAAGGCCGGCAACACGACCAGCGCCACCAGCGAGCCGATCAAGATCGACAAGACCGCGCCGAGCACCGACGCTG
>NZ_JBNDHY010000400.1:0-274 GCF_056755315.1 Monashia sp. HAY1-2A | reverse complement strand
CTGAACACCCAGAAGATCAAGGACCCGGATGTCCGCAAGGCCATCGCCTTGGCCCTGGACCGCCAGTCCATCCTGGTCCAGTACGGCGGACGCCGCTTCGGCGAGATCACCCAGAGCCCACTGAACTCCAAGATGCGCGGTTACGTGGAGACTCCACTGGAACTGGATCCCACCGGCAAGCCCAAGCTCGAGGAAGCCAAGAAGCTCCTGGAAGGCAAGGACTACCCCAAGACCCTGACCTACGGCTACGCCAACAACCGGGACGCCTTCAAGA
>NZ_JBNDHY010000399.1:0-275 GCF_056755315.1 Monashia sp. HAY1-2A | reverse complement strand
CTGAATACTTGGTCATTAACCGGTCGATAAGATCGCAGTCTTCTGCAATCACCTTGGCAATACCCCTCAGCTTCCCTTTTGTCATGACGTCCCGTCTGAAACGAAGAACGACATCATTCAGGAGGATGAGCTCCACTGTTCGCTCCAAGATAATCCGAAAGTCACTGCAGGCACTCTTCGCGGTGAGGTCATAACCATCGGCGTCGGCATCGGCCTGATGCCTTTTGAGCTTCGGAATGACGTGATCTCTAACCGCATTAAGCGCTTTATCGGGC
>NZ_JBNDHY010000398.1:0-275 GCF_056755315.1 Monashia sp. HAY1-2A | reverse complement strand
ACCCATTTTCGCTCACGACATTCTGCATACCGGTCCGTGGGGAT
This sequence comes from Monashia sp. HAY1-2A, assembly GCF_056755315.1. NCBI lineage: Bacteria > Bacillati > Actinomycetota > Actinomycetes > Micrococcales > Intrasporangiaceae > Intrasporangium > Monashia sp. HAY1-2A. The sequence continues at coordinate 231 of NZ_JBNDHY010000398.1, read as the reverse complement.
TAGGCTTGCTACGTGGCGCACCGGCGGTCGGCGGTCTGATCGTCGGGTTCTGGCTGAGCCACCGCGCACTCAACCGTAATGTCGGAAAAATCATGTTCGCCGCCGTCGCCGGTTTCGGTGCCGCCACACTGGTTTTCGCGTTTTCCACTTCGCTCTGGTTATCGATGCTGGCGCTGTTTGCTCTCTGCGGTTTCGATATGATCAGCATGGTGATCCGCGGTGCGCTGGTAC
>NZ_JBNDHY010000397.1:0-275 GCF_056755315.1 Monashia sp. HAY1-2A | reverse complement strand
GATGAATACCGTAAAATTCACATCACACCAAACGAGAAAAAATATTACGGCATGAAAGGAGGAAACGAAATCCGTGTTTTTGATACCGACTGCGGAAAAATCGGATTAGTGATTTGCTATGATGTTGAGTTTCCTGAGCTTCCGAGAATTTTGGCTGATCAGGGAATGAAGATTCTTTTTGTTCCTTACCTTACAGACACGCAGAATGCCTACATGAGAGTGCGTCACTGCGCCGCTGCACGAGCAATTGAAAATGAATGCTATGTTGCTATAGC
>NZ_JBNDHY010000396.1:0-275 GCF_056755315.1 Monashia sp. HAY1-2A | reverse complement strand
CAGGAATATGATGCGTAGACGATATTGCCCGTTGTCCAATTGAAGACAAAAGGAGTATGAAAATGGCTGGGGCGCACCAGTCATAAGTGAGTATTAAGAAATGGTAGATTCCCGCTGTGACAGCACGCAATTTCCTTCGAGTCGCCACCGCTGGATCGCGAACGAAGTCAGGGAGATGTCGGAGGTAGCTGACACGGCATGCCATGTAGCCATTGCACCACCGCTTTCTTTGTCGCAATAACTCCTGCCACGAATGGCAGGGGTCGGTTACAGCC
>NZ_JBNDHY010000395.1:0-275 GCF_056755315.1 Monashia sp. HAY1-2A | reverse complement strand
ACCCAATCCGCCCCGGCCACCACGTCCATCTCGTGTTCGACCACCACAACGGTGTTGCCGGCGTCGACCAGCATGTGCAGTTGGGCCATCAAGAGCTGGACGTCCGCGGGATGGAGGCCGGTGGTGGGCTCGTCCAGCAGGTACAGGGTGTGTCCTCGTTGGATGCGTTGCAGTTCGGTTGCCAGCTTGATGCGTTGGGCTTCGCCACCGGACAATTCCGTTGCGGGCTGGCCCAACCGCAGGTATCCCAAGCCCACCTCCTTGAGAGTCTGGAG
>NZ_JBNDHY010000394.1:0-275 GCF_056755315.1 Monashia sp. HAY1-2A | reverse complement strand
CGTCGGCAGCGTCAGATGTGTATAAGAGACAGGAGCTCTACGCCGCGGCCGTCGGGGCCAGGCAGGCCGTCTTCACGACGTGCGGCCCGGACCGGTGATGGTCAGCAGCCCGACGTGGATCGAGATGCTCGAGCCGGCCTGGGACGAGGAGCGGCAGGTGGCCCACCCCTGTCTCTTATACACATCTCCGAGCCCACGAGACGCGTAGTAATCTGGGAGGGGGGGTGTGGGGGGGGGGAGGGGGGGGGGGGGGGGGGGGGGGGGGGGGGGGGGGG
>NZ_JBNDHY010000393.1:0-275 GCF_056755315.1 Monashia sp. HAY1-2A | reverse complement strand
CCTCAGGCCACGGGAGATATTGAGCGAAATCCAGGTGGCGCAACCGACCGAGAACACGATAAGCAAGACGGTAATGGCAACGAGATGGAGTCGCGAGTTGGCATACTGAGCGTCGGTCGCCTGATCGGTTTCGTTGACGTCGCCGGAAATCGTGTCCCGCATGTCCTCCATGACCTTGAGAGCTTTGTCCATGAGCTCGCGGCCTTGCTTCATCGTCAATCCGGAGGCCTCGGAATTCGACTCGGCGGTGTTCTGCGTTGCCAGGTCGGCAATTC
>NZ_JBNDHY010000392.1:0-276 GCF_056755315.1 Monashia sp. HAY1-2A | reverse complement strand
GAGATACTCGGTATCTGGATTGACCCGCAGACCAAGTCAGCAAGCTCTTGCATGGACTCGACGGTCGCGGAATGGATCTCGGCCATCTTCGTTGATTGCTTCACGTGCTCTCACTTTCGTACGTCGTGATTTACAGCATAGGAACGGGCCCATTTTCTTCGACCTTCTGAACCAAAATTTCGACTATCTGAAATTCTGGTCACCGGGGATGACGTCAACTTCGTCCTAGCCGTAGCGTGCTAGCATGACGACCCAGCACAATGCCCTCACAATCGA
>NZ_JBNDHY010000391.1:0-276 GCF_056755315.1 Monashia sp. HAY1-2A | reverse complement strand
ATCTACCGGAGGACGTTCGTGCGGAATGGCGGTGACGTCAACAGCCTGCCGTACAAGGCCCCGCTCTTTCCGCTGGTGCCGATCCTCGCCTTCGCCTTGTGCGTTGTGTCGTTGATCGGCATCGCGTTCGATCCGAACCAGGTGACGGCCCTCTTGTTCGGCGTGCCTTTCGTGGGTGCCTGCTACGCGTTCTTCTACTTCAAGTACGGACGACGGCGGTCGCTCAAGAAGGCCTTGGACGCTTAGCTCTGCGGCTTCCTGACCCTGTTTGGATGC
>NZ_JBNDHY010000390.1:0-276 GCF_056755315.1 Monashia sp. HAY1-2A | reverse complement strand
ACACCGATGATAAGCGTGCTTAGTATTGGGGCTGCAACCAGATTCACGTCGGCGGACGGACCGGCTGCGCAGTCCCCGGACAGCCTCCCGGCTGGAAGCCTTGGGCCCTCAAACCTTCGGGTGGACACAAGGGCCACAATCCATAATTCCCCATTTCCTCGCTGATTCACCACGCGTATTGCGTGACCACTTGCGCCACCACTCCGGCCCCGGCCCCGCGGTCTACTGTGCCTGTGCCCCCGGAAGCCACCACGACTTGGTCGAATCGGCATGGGC
>NZ_JBNDHY010000389.1:0-276 GCF_056755315.1 Monashia sp. HAY1-2A | reverse complement strand
GTGCCACTCTGACGTGCACGCAACGCGGGGCGAATGGCGGGAACCCCCGTATCCGCTGGTCCCCGGTCACGAAATTGTTGGCCACGTGACCCGGGTGGGATCCGCCGTGGAGGACTTCGCGACTGGAGACCGTGTTGGCGTGGGCTGCATGGTGGATTCGTGCCGGGAGTGCGACAGCTGCCTTGAAGGCCTGGAGCAGTACTGCGAGCGTGGCAACGTCGGGACCTACGGGGCGGCCGATCCCCGGCACGCAGACGCCATTACGCAGGGTGGATA
>NZ_JBNDHY010000388.1:0-276 GCF_056755315.1 Monashia sp. HAY1-2A | reverse complement strand
GATCCTGGCGGTGATGGTGGTCCCGGCGACCATCAAGCCCCAGAGCGTGGGCCTTGCCGGTTTCCTGGGCGCGGCTGTGGGCTATCTCCTGATTCTCGGGTGCAGCCACTGGTTTGCTCCTGATGCGCGCCTGCAGTCCGGTGCGGGACGGGGCGCCGGGCAGTTCCGGCGCTCGATGGTGACCGGTGGCCTGGCACTGGCCTTGACCATGGTGGTGCCGCTGGCGATTCCCGGATTCGAAACGGGCACGTTTCCGGAGGGTTCGCGGCTGAGTCC
>NZ_JBNDHY010000387.1:0-276 GCF_056755315.1 Monashia sp. HAY1-2A | reverse complement strand
AATAACGGAGCTGGGTGCGGTGAATGAGCGTCCGGTTCGGTCAACAATATCCATCAGATTAACGATATGACTCATAGGCTTATTGTTGAATATGGCCATGCCGATAACCAGCCAGACCATGGACTCGAGGGGGAGTTTACGCTTGCGTAGGGTGACGGTGTCAGTGAGAGAAAAAGCTTGCTGAATGAGGTCAGGAGACAGGAGGTCAGCGAGGCTTTGAACTTCATCGGGGGCAGTGAGATTGATAATACCGAGAGCTTGTGAAAGTTCCATTTA
>NZ_JBNDHY010000386.1:0-277 GCF_056755315.1 Monashia sp. HAY1-2A | reverse complement strand
CTCCTGCAGCGCCAGTGTGACGTCCTTGCCGGACATCACCTCAACCGGGTCCGTCTTGGCCAGGGTCGGGTACTGGAGGCCTTGGCCAGGAATCCACATCACCGCCGTGGCCGACTGGCCGTCCATATCCGTGACGGTGTACGGGATCAATTGCTCCTGCGGGACCAGAGTCACCACCACGTTGCCGGCGGTACCTACCCGTGCGTTCGGATTTCCGTCCGGGAGCGAAATGGTGAGGTCCTCGGCCACACCGTCGGGATCGGAGTCGTTCTTCAAC
>NZ_JBNDHY010000385.1:0-277 GCF_056755315.1 Monashia sp. HAY1-2A | reverse complement strand
GACGAGATCGAAGCCGTCACGAAGCATGACGTCATCGCGTTTCTGACCCATCTCGCCGAATTCGTTGGGCCGGACAGCCGCTTCGTGCATCAGGGCATGACATCGTCCGACGTGCTCGACACGACGCTCAACATCCAGCTAGTGCGCGCCGCCGACATCCTGCTCGCCGACATGGACCGCGTGCTCGCCGCCCTCAAGGCGCGCGCCTTCGAGCACAAGGACACCATTCGTATTGGCCGCAGCCATGGCATCCACGCCGAGCCGACCACCATGGGGC
>NZ_JBNDHY010000384.1:0-277 GCF_056755315.1 Monashia sp. HAY1-2A | reverse complement strand
ATAGTTGCGGGCCTGCATTTCGGTCGCGACGACGTTGCCATATCTATCGACCAAGACGCGGTTGCCGTTGCGATCGCGTGTATAATAGACGTCAGCGCCGGGCGGCACGTACTCAATGATGGCGCCGTCCGGGGTTACCATGACGACACCGCGCTCGCGGCGGCCAAACTGCTGCGCATCCGCAACGGGTGCGACAGCGGTTAACGCAAGCACGGCAGCAGCAAGGGACAAACCCGATTTTACAAAGCGATTCACGTCTTTCACCTCGACCAGTGGC
>NZ_JBNDHY010000383.1:0-277 GCF_056755315.1 Monashia sp. HAY1-2A | reverse complement strand
ACCGTGGGCATGGTGGGCATCAACGTCCCCCTGCCCGTCCCGGTGGCCTACCACTCCTTCGGCGGCTGGAAGAACTCACTCTTCGGCGACAAACACATCTACGGCCCCGAAGGCGTCTCCTTCTACGCCCGCGGCAAAGTCATCACCTCACGCTGGCCCGAACCCACCCACGCCTCCGGAGCCTCCTACAACTTCCCCTCCAACTAGCGGCACGGCCCGGCACAGAAGAAAGAATCGCTGCAATGACTGATGTTGAGAACAAGCTGATCATTGGCAC
>NZ_JBNDHY010000382.1:0-277 GCF_056755315.1 Monashia sp. HAY1-2A | reverse complement strand
TCCCGGTCGTGTGCGCTACCGCATTGATCTGCCGGCCAGGGAGCAAATGGATCTGAACCCAGGCAGCACGATTACCGTGTGGCTTGATTCCCAGCCCCTCTCTTCGTTGTCGGCAACCTTGGTCGACGTCAGCTTCCTGGCCCGCCCAACACCAGAAGGCAACCTGGCGTTCGCCATTGATGCGACGCCCGTGCCGAGTGCCACACCACGGCTCGGTGCGCGGGGGATCGCCCGCGTTCGCGGTCATCTCGCGCCACTGGGCTATGTGCTGCTACGC
>NZ_JBNDHY010000381.1:0-278 GCF_056755315.1 Monashia sp. HAY1-2A | reverse complement strand
GCAGTACACAGCGCATTACGGCGAAGTCGCCGAGCTGATTACCAAGCACATCGAAGGCGAGCCCCTGAACCGCATCGAGGGCCTGGCGGTCAGGATCGCCGAGGCCATCCTTGCGAACTACAGCGTGGCCGCCGTCGACGTCACCGTCCACAAGCCTAAGGCGCCCATTGAGGTGCCGTTCGGCGATGTGACTGGCAGCGTCCACCGGGAGCGGTCATGAGCTCCGGCTATACCAAGGCCATCCTGGCGTTGGGCAGCAATCTGGGGGAGCGTAACGA
>NZ_JBNDHY010000380.1:0-278 GCF_056755315.1 Monashia sp. HAY1-2A | reverse complement strand
CGGGGACCCGGTGCAGCCACAGCGAGCGCTGCCGGTCGTTGCGCACGGGCGTGGAAGCGGCGAATTCCGCGATGAGGATTTTCTCCAGTTCCGCCACGCACTCGGCGCTGCTGATCATCATCGACAGTTCGAAGTTGAGCCGGAAACTGCGGTGGTCGAAATTGGCGCTGCCGGCGATGCAGACGTCGTGGTCGGCGATGAACGCCTTGGTGTGCAGCATGCGCGGCCCGTACTCGTAGATCTTCACCCCGGCCTGCAGCAGCTCGTCGAAGTAGGAG
>NZ_JBNDHY010000379.1:0-278 GCF_056755315.1 Monashia sp. HAY1-2A | reverse complement strand
ATGCAGATAGGCGCAACTGACCGATGACGTGAGCGTGCGCAGGTCCGGTGTATGATCAAAAAAGTCACCGACCGGCAACCCGTGCACCGCACACACCAGCAACATGCCGGTCAGCGTGTCGTCGTGGCTCGGTGTCAGCCCCGCGCCTTTGCCCACTACGTTCTGCCAGTCAACGCGATGCCCCTGCAACTGCCGCAATAACTGATGCTGAATATGCGCCAGTTCTCCGCCGGGCGGTTCAAGGACAACCTGACGAAGCTCACCGAACAGCCCCGTAA
>NZ_JBNDHY010000378.1:0-278 GCF_056755315.1 Monashia sp. HAY1-2A | reverse complement strand
GATCACCGGTGACTGGCAGAAGTTCAAGGGCCTCCCGGGCCAGGAAGGCACCCTGAAGACGAAAGCTCCCAAGGAAGCTTTCGTAGCTCCGGAGAAGGGTTCCGTCATCATCCCGGAAGCCATCACCAAGAAGGCCAAGAAGGACGACGCTGCCGAGGCTCCGGCCGAGGCTGAAGCAGAGACCACCGAGGCTGAGTAAGTTGCTGGCAGAAGCGCTCGAGCACTTGGTCCGTGGGATCGTTGACAGCCCTGAGGATGTCAAGGTCAGTGCCAAGAAC
>NZ_JBNDHY010000377.1:0-278 GCF_056755315.1 Monashia sp. HAY1-2A | reverse complement strand
CCGATGGACCGGACGTCGCCGAGTTTGGCGAATCCGGTGAACTGCTCTTCACCTCCGAGTACACCGTCAGCGGCCGCAGCAACCACATCGGCCTGCGGCTCGGCGGCGAACTTCCGGAAAGAACCTCAAGCGGTGAGGTCCTTTCCCGCGGCGTGCCAGTGGGCGCCGTCGAGGTTCCCTCAAGGGAAGAGCTGCTGGTACTGCACCGGGGACGCGGCGTCACCGCCGGATATCCCGTCCTCGCAGTGGTTACCAGCACCGGACTGGATGTCCTGGCC
>NZ_JBNDHY010000376.1:0-279 GCF_056755315.1 Monashia sp. HAY1-2A | reverse complement strand
GAGCACGTATAGCCCGCAGACACCGATCATGCAGACCACGGCGAAGGAACCGAGATCCTTGGCGTGTTTGCCACCCATCGAGATTTCCGGCGAGATGCGGTCGATGACTTCCTCGATCGCCGTGTTCAGTGCCTCGACGGCAAAGAGCATCAGGAACAGCACGACGGCAATCATCATTTCCCAAAGAAAGGCACCGGCGGCCGCGAGCAGCACCAGCGAAACAACCGCGAACAGCAGCTCGTGCCGGAAGGCCGATTCCTTGAGCATGCGCTGAAAGCC
>NZ_JBNDHY010000375.1:0-279 GCF_056755315.1 Monashia sp. HAY1-2A | reverse complement strand
AACCTGTGGTCGCGGGAAACCCTGCTGCTGGGCAACAACCTGGTGCTGGTGGTGGCGGCGTCGATGATTCTGCTCGGCACCCTGTATCCGCTGATTCTGGATGCCTTGAGTGGCGCAAAGCTGTCGGTCGGCCCGCCGTACTTCAACGCGCTGTTCATCCCGCTGATGGCGTTGCTGATGCTGGTGATGGCAGTCGGCGTGATCGTCCGCTGGAAAGACACCCCGGTAAAATGGCTGGCGAACATGCTGACCCCGGTGCTGCTCGGCAGTGTCGTATTG
>NZ_JBNDHY010000374.1:0-279 GCF_056755315.1 Monashia sp. HAY1-2A | reverse complement strand
GGCCACGTCGAGTGCCACGTTGCCGTTGCCCAAGACGGCGATTTCCTTGGCATCCAGCGGCCATTCGCGGGAAACGTCCGGGTGGCCGTCGTACCAGGAGACGAAGTCCGCGCCGCCGAAGGAACCCTCAAGCTCGATGCCCGGGATGTTCAGGTCGGCGTCCTTGATGGCGCCGGTAGCGAAGATGACGGCGTCGTAGTGCTTGCGGAGATCCTCGATGGAGATGTCCGTGCCGTAGTCGACATTGCCGAAGAAACGGATGTCGCCGCGGTCCAGCAC
>NZ_JBNDHY010000373.1:0-279 GCF_056755315.1 Monashia sp. HAY1-2A | reverse complement strand
CATTTTTAGAGAGTAAGCCGGACACGATGGCCGCCATGACAGACAAGAAGCCCTTCTACATTACGACCGCGATTTCCTACCCGAACGGCAAGCCGCATATCGGCCATGCCTACGAGTTGATCGCGACGGACGCCTTGGCGCGCTTTCAGCGCCTCGATGGACGCGATGTCTTCTTTCTGACGGGCACCGACGAACACGGCCAGAAGATGCAGCAGACGGCGCGGGCGGAGGGCATCACGGCTCAGGAGCTCGCGGACCGCAACTCCGGTGAGTTCCAGG
>NZ_JBNDHY010000372.1:0-279 GCF_056755315.1 Monashia sp. HAY1-2A | reverse complement strand
TTCGTAGACGGAGGAAAAATGATGTTGTTAATCGCTATCACATCCAGCTCAGTAAAGACTTTTTTATTTAAAATCTTTTCACATTCGCTCTTTTTTTCAGGCCACTTTTTATTGAGAATATCAGTGTAAATTCTTCTGAAATCAGGCTGTGAAGTATTTTTTTTCATAATTAATTATTATTCAGATTTACCATATTTTTTAGTCCATCTATGCAGGGTAGATTTCGGGATTCTATATTCTTTTACAATCTGCGGCATTGTTTTTTCCTCAGTTTCTATA
>NZ_JBNDHY010000371.1:0-279 GCF_056755315.1 Monashia sp. HAY1-2A | reverse complement strand
GAACGCGAGGTCGAAGACCCACAGGTCACCACCGAGTTCCGGGGTGTAGGCGGCATCAGACAGCTGCGCGTAGCTGGTCCAGCCCGCGGCTGCTGGACCACCCGGAGTGAGAAACCCTGCCAGGACGACGACGGCACCGAACAGGTACAGCCAGTACGCGAGCATGTTCAGCCGCGGGAACGCGACATCGGGCGCGCCGATCTGAAGCGGCATCAGGGCGTTGGCGAACCCGGCGAACAGCGGCGTCGCAAAGAGCAACAGCATCACGGTGCCGTGCAT
>NZ_JBNDHY010000370.1:0-280 GCF_056755315.1 Monashia sp. HAY1-2A | reverse complement strand
ATGGCCAGGCGCGTGCACTGCTTGCCGTTGGCGATGTGGCGGCGGATGTCTTCCGGATCCAGCGAGTGCTTCACGTAGCGGACGGCGGCCTTGCTCTCGCCGGTGGCGCGCAGTTCCGTGTCCTGGTCGATCGTGAAGTTGTACGGCGCTTCGTCCGATTCCAGCCAGCCCGTCATCACGGCGACCGGCGACTTTTGCACGCGCAGCGATTCCAGCGGCAGCTTGTCGACGGCCTTCAGCAGCAGCTTGATGACGTCGTCGGCCTTGCTCGGGCTGGCGG
>NZ_JBNDHY010000369.1:0-281 GCF_056755315.1 Monashia sp. HAY1-2A | reverse complement strand
ATTCGCTGACCATCGGACGCCTGAGGTCTGCGTCTACGAGGCAAACGGACTGGCCTGTTTCTGCTAAGGAAATAGCCAAATTAGTTGCAGTCGTACTCTTTCCTTCACCAGGTAGAGAGGAGGTGACAAGGATAACTTTGGCTTGGCCCGAGACGTTGGCGAACTGCAGGTTCGTTCGTAGCTGTCGAAATGACTCGGCTCGCTGGCTCTGCGAGGACTCCTGAGTCAGAAGTGGAGACGTCTGCGCGTCCTTATGAAAAGCAATACCTCCCAATAGAGGG
>NZ_JBNDHY010000368.1:0-281 GCF_056755315.1 Monashia sp. HAY1-2A | reverse complement strand
CCGTACGGTTTGTCCGACTGTCCGAATCCTCTCAAAGTGATCCCAATCACACGGTAACCTGCTTTGATTAGAGGAAGATACTGATACTCCCAGGAAGCATCACTTACCGGATATCCGTGAATTAAAACAACCGGTTTTCCTTCACCAAGGTCGGTTACGTGAAGTCTTACGTTAGGTTCAACTTCGATATATTCCGCTCTTGTCTGGGCAGTGGTCTCTGCTGCATCCTGAGATTGATTTTCTGATTTGTTAGCCTTCGTACAGGAAACAAACATCAGTGC
>NZ_JBNDHY010000367.1:0-281 GCF_056755315.1 Monashia sp. HAY1-2A | reverse complement strand
CCCCCCCCCCCCCCTCCCTCAACACAAAACCCACCCCCCCAGATTACTACGCGTCTCGTGGGCTCGGAGATGTGTATAAGAGACAGCCCCGGACACACACAGACCGGGACGCTCCGGACCGTCCGCGGGCCGGCCCGGCGACGGCCGGACGGGTCCGCGGGGCGGCGCGAGTTTGCCCGAGGCTGGGGCACGCGGTCATGCTGTCGGGAAGATGAAGACGCAGACCCCCATCCTGTCTCTTATACACATCTCCGAGCCCACGAGACGCGTAGTAATCTGGG